>NZ_JBMDKC010000070.1:0-29079 GCF_057809515.1 Bacillus sp. FG16 | reverse complement strand
TTCAAAGGTTAGGAACTGAACAATTGTTAAAATATTAAACGTAACTTATATATATCAAAAAAATTATAAAAAACTAGCTATATTTAAAATATAATTTTAAAAAAAGTTATATACATAAATAATTGCAATACTCGCAGTTTTATCTTCCTGAAAAAGTTATTTCTTTAGTTCCGAATATTAAGACTAATGTTGATAAATCTTCAGATAATTAGAAAAAATGTCCAAAAGGATATATAATATTGCTTAAGAAATAGTTTTAATGGATTACATATATTTCATTTGGTGTATTAATTGAATATCATAATTTTTAATTTTATTAAGCAAGAATCTCGGTTACTTATTGCATTTCTAACATAGGGTGAGAAAGAAAAATACAATAGTGTGGAGGTTTTTATAATGACGTTTGTTCTTAGTAAAATGAGTGGCTTTAGCATAGAAGAAAAGGTACATGAATTTGAATCTAAAGGGTTTCTTGAAATCTCAAATGAAATCTTTTTACAAGAGGAAGAGAATCATAGTTTATTAACACAAGCACAGTTAGATTATTATAATTTGGAAGATGATGCGTACGGTGAATGCCGTGCTAGATCTTATTCAAGGTATATAAAGTATGTTGATTCACCAGATTATATTTTAGATAATAGTAATGATTACTTCCAATCTAAAGAATATAACTATGATGATGGCGGGAAAGTTAGACAGTTCAATAGCATAAATGATAGCTTTTTATGTAATCCTTTAATTCAAAATATCGTGCGTTTCGATACTGAGTTTGCATTTAAAACAAATATAATAGATAAAAGTAAAGATTTAATTATAGGCTTACATCAAGTAAGATATAAAGCTACTAAAGAAAGACCATCTTTTAGTTCACCTATTTGGTTACATAAAGATGATGAACCAGTAGTATTTTTACACCTTATGAATTTAAGTAATACAGCTATCGGCGGAGATAATTTAATAGCTAATTCTCCTCGGGAAATTAATCAGTTTATAAGTTTGAAGGAGCCTTTAGAAACTTTAGTATTTGGACAAAAGGTCTTCCATGCCGTAACGCCACTTGGAACAGAATGTAGTACGGAGGCTTTTCGTGATATTTTATTAGTAACATTTTCTTATAAGGAGACAAAATGAGAGAGAATAAAATAATTATGATTTCTGGAGCCAATAGCGGTATAGGTCATGCTTGTATAAAATACTTTTTAGAAAAATCATTTCATGTAATAGCTCTTGATATTAATAATAATAACTTAATAGATTATATGAAAACAGATATGCCTTTGAAAGTAGTGCAAATTGATTTAAGTAATAGCGAAGCGATTCATAATCTTTTTACTCAATTAGATTTAGAAAAGCTTTCTCCTGATATATTAATAAATGCAGCTGGTATTCGAGAGATAACACCTGTTTTACATTTATCCGATGATATGTTTAAAAAAGTAATTGATGTAAATTTAGTAGCACCATTTATCCTTTCTAGGGAAGTAGCTAAGCGATGGTGTGAATCGAAAATAAAAGGTTGTATTGTGAATATAGCATCGGTTTCTGGATTAATGGCTGAACCAGAGCGAGCTGCTTATGTGGCATCAAAGCATGCCTTAATTGGATTGACTAAACAGATGGCTATGGAATTTGGGAAGCAAAATATAAGAGTAAATAGCATTTCTCCCGGTGTTATTAGAACTGAACTTACAGAAGAATACTTTAGTAATAAAGCATTGATGTCTATGATAAAAAGTAATCAATCTTTAGATACTTGGGGGTTGCCGCAGGATATTGTTTCATGTATTGAGTACTTGATTTCTGATCAGGCCCGCTTTATTACTGGTTCTAATTTTGTAATTGATGGTGGTTGGACTGCTGGGAAAAACTTGTAGTTGAGTGTTTTTGAGGAAAAGCACCTGTCCTTTTTTAGGCTGGTGTTTTTCTCACTATAAACAGATTTTTTTATTGGAGGGGGATTAATTTGCTTCAAAAAAGTTTTAAGCAAGAGAAAACGGTACCGGCCTTAAAGATGATAGCATCAATGGTTATCTTTGGATCAGTTGGATTTTTTTCTGTTCAAACAAACTTACCTTCGTTTGAATTAGTGTTTGTAAGGTGTATTTTTGCGACAATATTTTTAAGTGTATGCTGGTTGCTTACAGGGCAATATAAACAAGATAAATGGGAACGAAAAGAAGTTATTCAAGTTTTAATATGTGGGTTTTTCTTAGTATTTAATTGGGTTTTCTTATTTAAAGCCTTTGAAAATATGTCAGTTACAATTGCTATCTCAGTTTATCATCTTGCACCAGTAATTGTACTGTTAATTGGAAGTATCGTCTTTAAAGAAAAATTAACATTAATATCTATCATTTCAATAGTTGTGTGTTTTGTGGGAGCTTTATTAATTGCTGGTATCGATGGAAGCTTCTCTTTCGGTTCATTAATGTCTTCAGGTATGATATGGGGATTTCTTGCAGCTCTCTTTTATGCATTTACAACTTTATTTGGTAAAGGGATTAACAAAATGAGTGCGTATGCAATGACATTTTTACAAACATTCTTGGGGATATTTCTTTTAATACCATTTATAGATTTAGATGCTTTTAGTGGCCTCACTCAAAGTAATTGGACATATATTATAGCTACTGGTTTTATTCACACAGGGATAGTGTATTATCTGTTTTTTGATAGTTTACGCCATTTGTCTACAAAAACAATCTCAATATTAGTTTTTTTAGATCCGGCAGTGGCAATATTATTAGATACTGTACTTACTGGATTCCGTCCAACTTTAATGCAAATAACAGGAATTCTATTTATTTTTATTGGCATGACTTTAACATTAAAAAAATCTAAAGATAAAAAACTGAGCCAAAAAGAAAAGCGAATTGAAAGCGATGCTAGTATATCTCAACAATAATGAAATATATTGTGTATAAAACGATAAACCTTGCATGAATCATGCAGGGTTTATTTGGTCTAATATAATTCATATTTATAATATATGTTTTTTAACATGCTTTTGATTCACTTATATTTATTTGACTATAAATTTACAAAAATGTATATAAAACCTTATTTTTTAATAATATATAAGTAATAAATTCATAGAATTGGAGTGATGAGATGCAGCCGTTAGAAAGGGAGATTCATTCTAATATGCTGAAAGTGTGGAGGATTCACGCTTTAATTGGGGCGGCAGTTATACTAACAGTCGTAATTGCGTATTTCTTTTTTATGATTAACTTTAACTGGTGGGGCTGGTTGTTTGGACTATTAGTAACAGGAGCCATTATATTTATTCCACTTGATTATTTTGTATTTCCAAATTTACGTCAGCGCTATTATAGTTACAGATTAAATGAAGAAGAGATTGAGATTCAAAAGGGAATGTTCGTTGTAAAACGCGTACTTATTCCGATAATCCGTGTGCAGCACGTAACGATTGAGCAAGGGCCGATTATGAGAAAGTATAATTTAGCAGAATTACACATTTCAACAGCCGCAACTTCTCATAGTATCCCAGGTTTAACGAAAGAAGAAGCAGAACAGCTGAAAAGACAAATTGGAGAACTTGCGAAAGTGAGTGATGAGGATGTATAAGAGGCAACATCCGATTACGATATTGTTAGGTATTAGGGTTGCGAGTTTGTTGCCACTTATTATTCTTGTTTTATTTAAACCTGATGAACAAGTGGAACCTTGGTATTTATTTTATCTTTTCCTTCTGGTTGTTTTATTCATCATGGCTATTTTTTCAGCAATTAAATGGTATTTTAAAGTGTACTGGATTGAGAATAATATTTTACATATAAAGCACGGTGTTTTTGTAAAGAAGGAAAGCTATTTAAATAAAGAGCGTGTACAAAATATTAGTACATCTTCTAACGCCATTTATCAAATGCTCGGACTTATGAAGTTAAATATAGAAGTAGCCGGTGGTGGTAATGAACCAGAAGTGATGTTGGCTGGTATTAAAGAAGACGAGGCAAAACATTTAATCTCTTTATTACATAAGAAAGAAACTACTGTAAAAGAAGAAATAGAAGAGGAAGAAAGCAAGACGGTTTATCAGTTAACAGCGAAAGAGGTTTTAGCCGCAGCGATTACATCTGGTCGGTTCGGACTAGTGTTCTCTGGACTAGTACTTCTTTACACAAAGTTTGATTTTGTTCTTCCTGAAGGATTCACAAGTAAAGTAGAAGCGTATGTGATGGGAAACGGTGTTTATAAACTAATTGTAATTGCATTAATTTTAATGGTAATTTCATGGATTATTTCCACGGCTGGATATGTGTTGAAATATGCAAACTTTAAAATTGAGCGAAAAGGGGAAGAGATTCGTATCGTTCAAGGATTATTTGAAAAGAAAGAGTTTGTCTTAAAATTGCACCGCATTCAAGCGATTACTGTAAAAGAAGGTATGCTTCGCCAGCCGTTTGGTTATTGTGCTGTTGAAGTGGAAGCAATTCAAAGTATTGGAGCAGCAAGTAACGAAGTAATGTTGCATCCATTTATGAAGAAAAAAGATGTACAGCACCTGCTCACATATTTAGAGTTACCTTATGAAATCGAAGCGGAGATCGTTCACTTACCAAAAACAGCGTTGCATCGTTATTTCATTATGGGCTGGTCAATAAGTATCATACTCACAGTTCTAATTGCCAGCGTGAGTATATATTTTAAACAATATATTGCGTTGTTTGTTATTTTACCGTTATTTATCGTGTTTTCGTTACTTGCGTATGCTAGATATAAAAGTGGCGGTTATGAATTAAGAGAAAATCAACTAACGGTTGTATATCGTAATTTTTCGAAATATACAGGAATAATGCGAAGAAGACATGTTCAAGTAGTAGGTTATGATCAATCGTATTTTCAAAGAAAAGATGAATTATGTACAACTCTTGTAGCGGTAGCCGGGCGCGGTTATGAAGTAAAGCATATGAGAAAAAAAGATTCACTTCGTATATATAATTGGTACAAAGAAAAAGGAAACACCGATGTGTAGTGGTGTTTCCTTTTTGTTATTAAATGGATATCTTTAGTCGAATCGTTGATATATTTCAAGATGTGATAGATATATGCGAAAAATCGTTGATATATTTCAAGATGTGATAGATATATTTGAAAAATCGTTGATATATTCAAAGATGTGATAGATATATGCGAAAAATCGTTAATATAATTTCACGTACTGATAGTGTTGTATTACTTTTTAATTAAACTAACACATCAAAAGTAGTCACGAACGAAGGACGAGAGAAAATACTCTTTTGCTGTTCAGCATGTGGATGCGCCTGTGCTTGTCCTTCTGCTTGTGCAGGGCGTTTTTTATGAGCGTTTTCGAATGAACGTGATTCTGTCCAGTCTTTAAAGTTTTGCTCTGTTTCCCACATTGTTAAGATGACATATGTATCGTTACTTAATGGGCGTAGAACACGGATCGCTTGGAATCCTGGTTCGTTTTCAATAAGACCTGCGCGGTTTTTAAAGCGGTTTTCAAATACTGGGCGACCTTCGTCTGTGACAGAAATGTTGTTACAGACGATATAGCCAGGTTGTCCTTTAAATTCACCGACAGCATCTAGTACGTCATACTGAAGTGAGCCTTCTACAGATTCTTCTGTATTTTCTTTATAAAACATATTTTTCTCATCATTTTTTGCAGTGAAATGTGATTGTTCTAGAGGTGTTTCGTATGAAATAATAGCCTTCATTTTAATGCCCCCTTAATAGTTTGTTTCTATTATATCAACTCTCTTAAAAAACTTCGAAGATTATATACATAAAGATACTTCTTTTTCAAATAATAAATGTACCATCATTTGGAAAGAAGGACGATGTATGAAGAAAGTAAAGTGGACTTTATTAGGCGGCGTCGCAACGTTTGTAGTAGCAATTGTACTCTATAAACTTATCGTGTTAGCTGGTGGCTATATGATGGATGAAAAGCAGCTCGTTTTCCACTCTTCATCACGTATTGTTGACCAGAAAGGAAAAGAAATTACGAAATTATACGTAGAAAACAGGGAACTCGTACCAGTCGAGCAAATTCCGAAGTATGTGCAGCAAGCGTTTGTTGCGGTGGAAGATTCTCGTTTTTATGAGCATCAAGGAATTGATTATCCGTCTATATTCCGTGCTCTTTATAAAGATACGTTAGCTGGAGAAAAGGTAGAGGGCGGTAGTACCATTACGCAGCAACTCGCTAAAAATGTCTTTTTAACTCGTGAAAAAACATTTACGCGCAAATTGAAGGAAGTCGCAATTTCTCTTCAATTAGAGCAAAAATATACGAAGCAACAAATTCTTGAAATGTATATGAATCATATTTATTTTGGTCATGGGGCTTACGGTATTCAAGCGGCAGCAAAGTTGTATTTTAATAAAAATGTTGAGGATTTAACAGTAGAGGAAGGGGCAATGCTTGCAGGTCTTCCGAAGTCACCAAACGGATATTCACCGTACTACTCTGCAGAGAAGAGTAAGGAACGCCGCGATCTCGTGTTGTCACTTATGCATAAACAAGGCTATTTGACTGCAGAAGAAAGTGTTCGTTATCAAGGGAAGACAATTGCTCTATATAAAAACTTAGATGAGAATGAGCTTGCATATATGCCGTATATTGATATGGTCATAGATGAAGCAGCGCGTTTATACGGGTTATCTCATCAAGAGGTACTCCGAGGGGGATATACGTTTGTCGTACCAATGGATGAAAAAATTCAAAAGGTAGCGTATAACCAGTTTCAAGATGCAAGGAATTTCCCTGGGAAAGAAGAGGGGGCGCAAGGTGCATTTTTATTAATGGATAATCGTACGGGAGGGATTAAAGCGGCGATTGGGGGAAGAAAGTACGTCCCGAGAGGATTTAATCGTGTTTTTGCCAAAAGGCAGCCTGGATCTGTTTTAAAACCACTTATCGTTTATGCACCAGCACTAGAAACGAGAAAGTATAATCCGTATTCTTTATTAACAAATGAAAGAAATTCTTTTGAAGGGTATGAACCTCGAAATTATAATCATGAGTATTCAAAAGAAATGACGATGTATGATGCGATTTTAGAGTCGGCAAACGTACCGGCAGTTTCTCTATTAAATGAGTTAGGGGTAGAAGAAGGAAAGCAATATTTAGAAAAAGGAAATGTCCATATTGCAGATGCTGGTTTAAGTACAGCGCTTGGGGGATTAAAAAATGGCGTTTCAACATTTGATCTTGTAAAAATGTATCGTTCATTTTTAGCAAATGGAAATATTATTGAGCCGCACGTTATTGATAAAGTATTAAATAGACACGGTGCAATCATTGGGGAATCGCCAAAAGTAGAGACGAAAATCTTCTCGAAGCAGACAGCATGGTATATGACGAAAATGTTAGAAGGAGTTGTGAAGGAAGGAACAGCGAGAGTTGGTGTATATAACGGTGCGTTAGCTGGGAAAACAGGTACAACTTCATTGCCAAATGACGATAAGGGAGCAAGAGATATGTGGTTCGTCGGCTATACACCGAACTTAGTAGGCGCTGTTTGGATTGGTTATGACCGTACGGATAAGGAGCATCAGTTGCAAGGAGAAAGTGCATCTGCGACAAAATTATTTAAGAAAATTTTAACGAAGGCTAATGTAGAGCATAAAGAGAAGTTTATGAAACCTGAAGGTGTGGAAACAATCGGTTCTCCAATTCGGCTACGAAGAATTGAAGATGTAAAAATGAAACTATCATTTAGTCCTTTCGGTTTATTTAAAACAAAATTAAGCTGGACGCCACTTCCAGATAACAGAATTATGTACCGAATCTATAGAGTGGAGAACGGAATTCATACGCATGTTAGCACTGTAAACGGTGCTGGAGAATATGAGGAAAAGTTCGTTAACATATTTTCAAAACCGAGCTTTTACGTTGTACCATATAATACACAAACGAATCGCGAAGGAGAAAAGTCAAAAGTAGCTAAACCATAGTTTTTCTCTGTGTTATAATAAGAATGTTGTGAAAATAGTAAGCGTTTTTACGAATGTTTGTGTCAATTTAATGAACAACGTACATAATATTATGCATTTTGTTTTTACAAGCTGTATAGTAAAAAAAGATAAATATCGAACGTATTCGAAGCATTGGTAAGGAAGGGAGCAAGGGTCTTGGTAAGAACTATAAATGAGACATTTTTAAAAGCATGTAGGGGGGAACGTACCGATTATGTACCAGCATGGTATATGCGTCAAGCAGGTCGTTCACAGCCGGAATATAGAAAGATTAAAGAAAAGTATTCTTTATTTGAAATTACACACAATCCAGAGTTATGTGCTTACGTTACAAAATTGCCGGTTGATCAATATAACGTAGATGCAGCAATTCTTTATAAAGATATTATGTCACCACTACCTGCAATTGGTGTGGATGTAGAAATTAAATCAGGTATTGGCCCAGTTATTGATAATCCAATCCGTTCTTTACAAGACGTAGAAAAACTAGGGGAAATCAATCCAGAAGATGACGTACCGTACATACTAGATACAATTCGTTTATTAACGACAGAAATGTTAGACGTACCGTTAATCGGTTTTTCAGGAGCTCCATTTACATTAGCGAGCTATATGATTGAAGGCGGTCCATCTCGTAACTACCATAATACGAAAGCGTTCATGTATGCAGAGCCAAAAGCTTGGTTCGCTTTAATGGATAAACTAGCAGATATGGTTATTACATATTTAAAGGCGCAAATTAATGCAGGAGCAAAAGCAGTTCAAATTTTCGATTCTTGGGTTGGAACAGTAAATGTAGCAGATTATCGCGTATTTATTAAACCAGCAATGGAGCGTATTTTTGCAGAAGTTCGTAAGATGGGTGTACCGATGATTATGCACGGCGTAGGAGCTGCACACTTAGTGAATGAGTGGCACGACTTACCGCTTGATGTAGTCGGCTTAGACTGGCGCTTACCGATTGAGGAAGCACGTGCACGTGGCGTTCATAAGGCGGTCCAAGGTAATATGGACCCTTCATTCTTACTTGCGCCATGGTCTGTTATTGAAGAACATGTAAAAGGTATTTTAGATCAAGGGATGAAACAGCCGGGTTATATCTTTAACTTAGGTCACGGTGTATTCCCAGAAGTAAATCCAGATACATTAAAACGTTTAACTACATTTATTCATGAATACTCTAAAGGGCAGTTAGCGAAGTAAAGGAGAATTGCTGTATGAAAAAGAAAATTGGTTTGCTTGTAATGGCATACGGAACGCCATATAAAGAAGAAGATATTGAACGTTACTATACACATATTCGTAGAGGAAGAAAGCCAAGTCCTGAAATGCTGGAAGATTTAACAGAGCGTTACCGTGCAATTGGTGGTATTTCTCCTTTAGCTACTATTACATTAGAGCAAGCTAAGAAGTTAGAGAAGCGTTTAAATGAAGTGCAAGATGAAGTAGAGTACCATATGTATCTTGGCTTAAAACATATCGAACCGTTTATTGAAGATGCGGTGAAAGATATGCATAACGACGGAATACAAGATGCAATCGCACTTGTTCTTGCACCTCACTATTCTACGTTTAGCGTGAAATCATACGTTGGACGAGCACAAGAAGAAGCTGAGAAACTTGGAAACTTAACAATTCACGGCATTGATAGCTGGTATAAAGAGCCGAAATTCATCCAGTACTGGGTTGATGCAGTGAAAGGTATATATAACGGCATGTCAGACGCAGAGCGTGAAAAAGCAGTACTAATCGTATCTGCACACAGCCTACCAGAGAAAATTATTGCAATGGGCGATCCATATCCAGATCAATTAAATGAAACAGCTGATTACATCGCGCGTGGCGCTGAAGTAGCAAACTATGCGGTAGGCTGGCAAAGTGCAGGAAACACACCAGATCCTTGGATTGGTCCAGATGTACAAGATTTAACGAGAGAACTAAATGAAAAGCACGGTTATACTTCATTCGTATATGCACCAGTTGGATTTGTTGCGGAACATTTAGAAGTTTTATATGACAATGACTTTGAGTGTAAAGTTGTAACAGATGAAATTGGCGCGAAATATTATCGTCCAGAAATGCCAAATGCATCGGACGCATTTATTGATTGCTTAACAGATGTTGTATTAAAGAAAAAAGAATCTGTACTGTAAGAAGAAAGGGGGAGCCTGCTTGAGGAAAAAAGTTGTGATCGTCGGCGGAGGCATCACTGGATTAACAGCAATGCATAACTTACAAAAAAATATTCATGAAAAAAACTTGCCGATTGATACATTACTTATAGAAGCATCGGGTAAACTTGGCGGAAAAATTCAAACCGTTCGAAAAGATGGATTTACAATTGAACGCGGACCGGATTCTTTCTTAGCACGAAAAGAAAGTGCAGCTAGATTAGCGCGAGAATTAGGTCTTGGCGATGAACTTGTAAATAATCAAGCCGGTCAATCATTTATCCTCGTAAACAATCGGTTACATAAAATGCCGAGCGGATCAATGATGGGAATTCCAACGCAAATTACGCCGTTTCTATTTTCCGGGCTGTTCTCCCCAATTGGTAAATTAAGAGCTGGTTTTGATCTATTAATGCCGAGGTCAAAGCCAGTATCTGACCAATCACTCGGACAATTTTTCAGACATCGCCTCGGAAACGAAGTGGTTGAAAACTTAATAGAACCGTTACTATCGGGTATTTATGCAGGGGATATTGATGAAATGAGCTTAATGTCAACATTCCCGCAAATGTATCAGCTTGAGCAGAAACATCGCAGTATTTCACTCGGTATGCGTACGCTCGCTCCGAAAGAAGAGAAAGCTGAACCGAAAAAAGGAATCTTCCAAACAGTGAAAACAGGTTTAGAATCTATCGTAGAATCTCTCGAAGCAAAGATGCATGAAGGTACGATAATAAAGGGAACTCGCATTGAAAAAGTTGCAAAACAGGGTGATGGTTATACGATTACTCTTAGTAACGGAAAAGAAATAGAAGCGGACGCCATCGTAGTGGCAACTTCGCATAAAGTATTGCCGTCCATGTTTGCTCAGTACAAGCAGTTTCGTTTCTTCCGTAACATTCCAGCCACATCCGTTGCCAATGTCGCACTTGCTTTCCCAAAGTCCGCAATCCAGCGCGATATTAATGGTACAGGATTTGTCGTATCACGAAATAGTGATTACACGATTACAGCATGTACGTGGACGCATAAAAAATGGCCACATACAACGCCAGAAGGAAAGACACTCCTTCGTTGCTATGTCGGTCGTGCTGGTGATGAAGCGGTTGTAGAACAAACTGAAGAAGAACTCGTTCAGCTCGTACTAGAAGATTTACGAAAGACGATGGATATTACAGAGGATCCAGAGTTTACAATCGTAAGTCGCTGGAAAGAAGCGATGCCTCAATATACAGTAGGCCATAACGAGCGAATGAAAAAGCTCACAACATTTATGGAGAAAGAGTTGCCTGGTATATACTTGGCAGGTAGTTCTTATGCTGGTGCTGGACTTCCAGATTGTATTAATCAAGGTGAGTTGGCAGCGAAACGTGTGCTGGCACATATTGAAAAAATAGTAGAATGTGAACGAGAAGCTTTAAATGTATAAAAAACTCCTACTTCATTAATGAAGTGGGAGTTTTTTATTGGAAAATAGGTGTTTTGTACTGTCCATATTCCACCTGTTTTTAACGTAAGTAATTTTTTGGTTTAAACTTATAGCTGAGATTAATTTTTTGTAAAATTTGTCGAAATATAGTTCTATATAACGAATCATTTGTTATGATAGAAATGCTGAGAAAATATGAAATAGGGAGAGGAAAATGGCTGTGAAGAAATTGTTAAGCGTCTTTTTATCATTTTTGCTATTGCTTTCATTTACTGGAACTTTAGCGCAAGCAGAAGAAAATGCTTCTATGTCAGTAGAAAAAGCAATTCAAGTATTTAAGCAGCAAGGGAAAACGAAGGGGATTGTGGAAGGATATATTGTTGGATATACGCAAAGTTCTTCTAAATATACGAAGGATCCAGCTAAGTTTGATGATACAAACGTAGCAATTGCAGATTCGCCAAACGAAACGAATCCAGACAAAATCATGCCCGTTCAGTTGCCAAAAGGTGATGTGAGAACGGCAGTGAATGTAAAAGATCATCCTGAAAATATCGGGAAGAAAATTAGTTTGACTGGGACTCTTGAATTATATTTTAGTAACCCAGGTCTAAAATCAGTAACAGCTTATAAGTTTCAAGGTGAAGGACAAAACCGTGTTAGCGATGTAGTAGCTTCGCCGAACGGCGGAGAAGTTGCTAAAGGAACAGCGGTAACATTAACGACGAATACAGAAGGCGCAACAATCTACTATACGTTAGATGGCTCTAATCCTACTAATAAAAGTGTTCGTTATAATGGACGAATTGTAATGAATGAAAATAGTGTAGTGAAAGCAATCGCGGAAAAAGAAGGGCTTACTTCTTCAGCAATTTCGACATTTTCATTTATTATCGTAAATAATGAACAGGTTCGTATTCATGACATTCAAGGAAAATCACATATTTCTCCTTACAACGGGAAGAAAGTAAACAATGTGGAAGGCGTTGTCACAGCGCTTGATAAAAACGGCTTTTATATAGAAGATAATCAGCCGGATAATGATCCAGCTACTTCAGAAGGTATTTACGTATATAAAAAAGATGCGAATGTAGCAGTAGGAGATCTTATTCAAGTTGATGGAGTAGTAGAAGAATATGTTGGACCAGGATATGCAGAGCGATTTGAAACAGACTTAACGACGACAGAAATTAAGGCGAGTCGCGTTGCTGTAATCGCAAAAAATCAAACTTTGCCAGCACCGATTGTACTTGGAGAAAACGGTGTGAAAATCCCGGACCAGATTATTGATAATGATGCATTTGGTTTATTTGATCCAAATGAAGATGCAATCGACTTCTATGAAAGTATAGAAGGTATGCGTGTTACGATGCCAACACCAAAAATTATTACACCTCAGAAAAACGGAAATTTATATGTAACAGTAAAAAATGGTGGAGATAAAATAGTAACACAATATGGCACACCTCTATTAGATGAAAATCAATTAAACCCAGAGCGTCTTTCTGTAAAAGTACCTCGCGATTATGTAGCAAAAGTAGGAGATACTTTCACTGGAGATATAACAGGGGTAGTAGGATATGATTACGGTTCTTTCCGTATTTCGCCAATAACAGAATTGCCAGCTGTAGTGGATGGTGGATTTAAGCAAGTAGGGGCAAATATTCAGCCACGTCTTGATAAGTTAACGGTTGCTACATATAACATTGAAAACTTCTCAGCGAATAAAAAAGAAACAACAGATGAAAAGGTAAAAGCATTAGCGTATTCTATTAAATACAACTTAAAAATGCCAGATATTATCAGTGTAGAGGAAATGCAAGATAATAACGGATCAATTAATGACGGTACAACAGATGCGTCATTAAGCGCAAAACGTATCATTGATGCAGTTCTAGAAATTCGTGGACCGAAGTATGAGTATGTAGAAATCGCTCCAAACAATAATCAAGATGGAGGAGCACCAGGAGCGAATATTCGCGTCGGCTTCTTCTATAATCCATCACGCGTGAAATTAGCGACGGTACCGAAGTTACTTGATAAAAATGTTGTTCGTATTGGGGACGAAAATCCATTATTTGAAAGTACACGTAAACCGTTAGCGGCAGAATTTACGTTCCAAGGACAAAACATTGTTGTCGTTGCAAATCACTTAAACTCAAAACTAGGAGATGCAACGCCATTTGGAAAAGTGCAGCCGCTCGTATTAAAAAGTGAAGACAAACGAATTCAGTTAGCACAAGAAGTAAATCATTTCGTGCAAGGAATTCAGAAAAAGAATACGAATGCACCAGTTGTTGTGTTAGGTGATATGAACGATTTCGAATTCTCTAAACCACTAAAAGCACTAGAGGGAACAATCTTAAAAGATATGTTAAACACAGTGCCGAAAGAGAATCGTTACACGTACATTCACGAAGGAAACGCACAAGTGCTAGATCATATTTTAGTAACAAATAACATCGCACCGCACACAATTGTAGATCCAGTGCACTTAAACTCAAACATAATGAAAGAGCACGGACGTGTAAGCGACCATGACCCAGTACTTGCTCAAATTGATTTGAAGAAAGCTTCTTAAAAAAAAGAACGCTTAGGTGACTAAGCGTTCTTTTTTTGCATCGTTATAGAATAGTATAAAGAGATGATTCCTTTTTTTGTAATCTAATGATAAAATTGATTGAATATTTAGTTTTTTGAAAGGAGGACAACAATGCAGTTACAAATAAATGGAAAGGTAATGAATCAGCTTGCAATTTTTTTTAGTACGATCGTCATGCTTCAGTTTGTAGCTGATGTAACAGGACTTACAAGCAATCTAGATATTACGTATAACTTAATTAATATAACAGCTTCTTATATAACATTTAGTTTGGCGGTTATTTTTACTTTAATAGGTGCAAGAAGAGAATTAAGTAAATATGCAATTATTTTATTATGTTCAGTGGTAGGTATTAAAGCAATTTATTTTGTGGTGTTCGTTATCTTATGGGGATTGGCAGGTACACCGTAAAGGGGAGGATGATTATATGAGTAATGATAATAAGAGCGTAATTCTCTATGTTAACTTAGGGGATTACGCTCTTATTATCATTTAGTCTGAAATTGTTTGAAACGCTTTTCTACACCGCTCTCTTCTTTGCAGTCTTCTTTTATATTTTTTTCTATCCCGCTTTACTCCTTGTATATACATAAGTAAGCTAACGAAAAGGAAGAAAGCACATTGCGTCATTAAAATATATGGTGACATGCCTTGCAATGGCTGTTTCGGATCATATAAATGAAAAGGTGCTCCGCCTATTGAAGGAAGTATTGTATTTAGCAGGACGTAAGGAATGGAGGCGGCTGCAAATGGAAAGAGAATTGCCATATAGTCTTTTTGTGACCATACAGATGCAGCAAGTCCTAAAAGGGCCATTAAACCTGCAAATAAAAAATTAATTCCGATATATACAGCAATGTAAGTGAGAGGCGCATCAAAATATAGGTTTGCAAACATTCCATCAGCATTTATGATGCCCGAACCAACCGTAGGTGTTCCGTCTGGAATGGTTAATTTGCAAAATAATAACGATAAGATGAATGGAAGTGTATAAAGAAATCCTCCGCAAAAAAACGTAACGATATATTTCGCTACTGAATAAGGAAATATAGAAATCCCCTTACTCACAAACGGTTTAAAACCATCGGACTTATCCGAATTGTAACTTGTACTAAAGGGGAAACTCGCAATAACTGGCATTAATAATAAATAAACATCCATTTCATTGTCGCGAAATCCAATCCATTTTAAATCTGTTGATATAGGACCATTTGCTGCGTTTCCTAAATAACGAATTACATAATAATAGTGATAAATGCAAATAAGAACGAATCCACTAAGCATCATAATGAAAGAAATACGACTACAAAAAGCTTGCTTTATATTTAAACGAAGTGCACGCATCATGACTGAAAAAGCCTCCACTGTTTTGATAAACTTGTCTATTTTCTATATTACTATTAATTGTAAAGATTTTCTTGTTTTTTTATTTGATTATTTGAAAAAGAGGAATTTTGTTGTTGTGAAGTAAGGTTTAGCTGAAATTAATTTTTCTAAAATATGGTTGACAATTAAGTATTACATTTGTAATCTTTAGTATAAATTACAAATGTAATACTTAGGAGTGAAACATACGATGACAAATCAATTACCTAAAATATCTGAAGCGGAATTAGAAATTATGAAAGTACTTTGGTCGAGTTCTCCACAAACAGCGAATGAAATTATAGAAGAACTGGAAGATGCAATGGACTGGAAACCGAAAACAATCCGCACATTAATTAATCGATTAGTACAAAAGGAAGCCGTTTCTTACCATCAAGATAAAGGGCGAATGTATGCTTATTATCCGTTAGTATCACAAGATAATTATTTGCAAGTGGAAACGAAATCTTTACTAAAGCGTTTTTGCGGTGCAGCGTTTAAACCATTACTTGTTAATTTCTTAAAAGAGGAGAAATTATCTTCAGAAGATATTAATGAATTAAAACGCATTTTAGATGAGAAGACAGAGGAGAATAAGAGGAAGGATCGATAAAAATGATAAACACGCTTATAAATGTATACCTTCCTCATTTTTTTGATTGGCTTATAGAAACTTCACTTATGGCTAGCATATTAGTTGGATTTATTTTATGTATAAAAGTTCTATTTAGAAATAAATTAACACCCCGGTGGCAATATATGCTGTGGATCGTATTAATGGTAAGACTCCTTTTACCGTGGTCGCCAGATAGCTCTTATAGCATTTACTCATTACTGTCCTATAGTTCTAGTGTATCGGAAGTAATTCCAAAAAATATGCCAGCTACTGAGAATATAGTGAACATAGAAAGCGACCGTAAAGTGGAATTGGAATCAAATCCTAAAATGGTGACAAAAACTAGCGAACCGGAAGTAGAAGTCAGTTCGGAAAAACAGACTACATTTTCTTTATACAAACTTGCTTTGTATGTGTGGCTAGCTGGGGTAATCATATTAGCAGCTATCACGTTTCTTACAAATAGACGGTTATATTCGTACATAAAGAAACAACCGGATATTACGGATGAACAGGTCATTACAGTGTTTGATCGCTGTAAGCAGTCTATGAAAGTGAAGAAGGCAGTTTCCTTACGTTTAGCAGGAAAAATTGCAAGTCCAACTGTGTTTAGTTTCTTCCGCCCAAAAGTATTACTATCAAAAAAACATATGAAAGTATTAAATGAGCAACAATTACAATATGTCTTTTACCATGAGTTAGCTCATATTAAGAGAAACGACGTAGCTGTAAATTGGATTATGTACAGTTTAATCCTATTAAATTGGTTCAATCCAATTCTTTGGTACGCCTATTTTTGTATGCGAGAAGATCAAGAATTAGTCTGTGATGCATATGCACTTACTTTTATAGATAAAGAGGAACAAATTGCATACGGTCATACAATTATTACCCTTCTAGAACACTATTCCTATCAAGTGCCAAGCCTAGCAAATTTAAGTAGAAATAAACGAACACTAAAAAGGAGAATCATTATGATTAAAAAATTCCAAAAGAAATCGTATCGTCTTTCTTTACTTGGAGTTATTGTCATAGTTGCTATAGCAGGCGGATTTTTATTAAATGCAAAGATAACTGAGGGAGATGAAAGACAGGAAGAAAAGGTTGTAGAAAAAAAGCAATCTAAAGCAGCTTTTGAAAAAGCGATAGAAACAGTATATGGTACACCAGAGAATGCAAGTAGAGAATGGGGTATGTCAATAAAGTCATATAAAAGGGATACAGATTTTTTGTATTTGGCAGAAAAGAATTTTACAAAAGAAGAATTTGAGCAGTATGTTCAATTATTTAAAGAAGCTAAAGAAATTCATAAAAAAGCAATGGTTAATAAAAAAGTACCTGAGAATTATGATAGAGATACAAAGGAATTTAAACGTGAACGTTTGAATAAAGCTGATCAAGAAAGATTAGCTAGTATTGAGAAGAAATTAGTTCCACTTTCGGAAAGGGTGGAGAAGTCTTTAACATATACTATAGAAGAAGCGAAAGAACATGTACCGTATCAAATTAAGCAGCCGACTTATATACCTGAAGGTTATGAATTAAAGAGGGAATGGGCTGACTCATATTTTGGAAGAGATGTAGAATTAGTTGTTAAATCAGAATATGCAAATGGAAAATATGGTTTTACAATTTACCAATCAAGGATTTATGCAGGTGATAATAAGGATCCGCTACACTATATGATGCCTGGAGTAGAGAATCTAGAAAGTTATAGTTTAGATGGGAAAGAAATGGTATATAATAAATCTTCCCATGGAGAGGGGAAGTTAAGAGGCCTTAAAATGTTTGTACCAGCACAAGGTAAGAATAGTGATTATCAAATTGTCATAGTGAATGATATTTTTACAAGAGATACAAAGATATACAAAGATATACGAAGAGATAATTGATGATGATCTAACTAAGAAAGAGATGGAGAAAATATTACTTTCTATTTTATTAAGTTTCTAGTGGGATCTAGTCAGCAATTATTTACGAATATATTCTAGCTTTCCATACAAGTATACTTTTTGATAAACTATGGACAGTATGATATAACTTGACTGAAATTTTTTTATACTGGAAATAATAAAAAGAGAACTTGTATAGAATGTAAGCGTGTGGTAATATCAAAGATGTACTGATTGACTATATTATCCAATCGGTCATTTTTGGAGGTGACAATGTGGCGATAGATCGAAAACGTTCTATTATTGAAGCTGCAACAAAGTCTTTTTCAGCGTTCGGTTATAAAGCAACAACGATGGATCAAGTAGCGAAGTTAGCGAATGTAGGAAAAGGAACGATTTATACTTTTTTCAAAAATAAAGAAGAGCTATTTGGTGAAATTATTTCTAATTTAATTACAGAAATGAAGCAAGTTGCAGAAAGCGCAATTCGTTCAGATGTTTCATTTTTTGAAAATGTACATAGAGCATTATATAGCATCTTGGAATTTAGAAAAGAACATCAGCTCATGATTAAATTAATTCAAGAAGAGCGCGATATGGGAACGAAAGAAGTACAAGAAGTTATGCAACAAGTTGATGTGGAAATCGTTTCTGTTATTCAATCGTATTTAAAGATTGCGATTGAAAAAGGTGAAATTAGCAAATGTGATCCAGAAATTACAGCATTTATTATGCTTCGTCTATATGTATCACTTATTTTTGATTGGGAAAAAAATCACGAACCGCTAGAAAAAGAAAAAATTGCAGAGTTATTTGAACTTTATTTACTAAAAGGATTGTCAAACTAAGATAATCCTTTTAATTTTATAAAAGGGGGAGAAATTATGAAAGGGAATCAGTTACTTCGTAAAGAGTTCACGGAAATTATAAAAAGTAAAAAAATATTAATTCCAATTATCGCGGTTTTATTTGTACCGATTTTATATGCAGGGATGTTTTTGTGGGCCTTTTGGGACCCGTATAAACAGTTAGATGACTTACCCGTTGCAGTAGTCAATTTAGATAAAGGCGCACTATTTGATGGAAAACCAATTGAGGTTGGAAAAGGGCTCGTTGATAATTTAAAAGATAATAAAAGTTTTAAATGGGAGTTCGTAAGTGAAAAAGAAGCAAAGAAAGGAATGGAAGGTAGAAAGTATTACATGTTAGTGCGCATTCCAGATGACTTCTCAAGTAACGCTACAACGTTACTAAAAGACAATCCAAAGCCATTAAACTTAGAGTACATTCCAAACGAAAGTTTAAACTTCTTATCTTCACAAATTGGTGGAACAGCCATTGAAAAAATTAAAACTGAAGTATCGAGCACGTTAACGAAAACATATGCAGAGAAAATGTTCGATTCTATTAAAGATGTCTCAAAAGGATTAGCAGATGGAGCAGAAGGGGCAAGTAAACTACACGACGGATCAAGTGAATTGCATGATGGTTCAAGTAAAGTGACGGATGGCCTTCATACACTGCAAGGGAAGTCTGGGGAGATGAAGGATGGAGTTCAGAAATTAGCAGATGGATCTAATAAATTAGTAGATGGATCAGGAAAAGTGACAGCGGGTTTAAATACGTTAAATAGTAAAACAGGTGAGATGCAGACGGGCATAGGGAAATTGCAAGATGGCTCCGGAAAAGTAACAGGCGGTTTAAATACGTTAAATAGCAAAACGGGTGAATTGCGTGATGGATCTGAGAAAGTGACTGGGGGCTTGAACAAACTAGTAAGTAAATCCGGCGAATTACAAACAGGAACAACTAATCTATCAAATGGTATGGGAAAACTTGTTGAAGGGCAAAGTCAATTAGAAAAAGGTTCTCAAGCGATTCAAAAGGGATTGCAAGACTTAAATAGTAATGTACAAAAGTCTGCTGCAGGATTAGAGGAAATGCAGGCGAAAGTTCCTTCTATATTAAATACAGTAAATGGGAAAATAGATGGAGCTGGGGCGAATGTAAATCGGTTAAATGAACTTACACAATCAACAGCAGGAGATGCCAAAAATGCAGCACAAGAGGTAGCGAATTTACAAAAGCAAATTGAAAGTTTACCGAAAGAATATCAAGAGCAGTTACAACCATTCATAACAAGTGCTGTAAAAAGTACAGAGACAGTTCAGCAAAAAGCTGCCGGAGTAGCAGGTGGAACAAATAAATTAAATGAACAAGTAAAACAATTAAAAGGCGAAATAGATCAAAAAACAAGTGGATTGCAAAATAAATTACCAAATTCAGAAGGAGTAAAAACTCTAGCAGATGGTATTGAGAAACTAACAAATGCTCAAAATGAATTTGTTAGTAAGTTTTATGGATTTGGTGAGGGATTAGATAATGCAAAAATAGGTGCCGATAAATTAAAAGATGGATCAGTTCAATTAATTGATGGAGTAACGCAATTACAAAGCGGATCAGGAAAGGTGACAGCAGGATTAGGTCAATTATCTGCAGGAGTAAATCAATTAGCAGATGGCTCAAGCAAAGTAACCGGCGGTTTGGGTACATTATCCGCAGGAGCAAACCAAATGACAGGTGGCATAACGCAATTAGCAGACGGTTCAAGCCAAGTAACAACTGGCTTAGGCACTCTTAATGGTGGTCTAAATAAAATGTCAACGGGCTCAACCCAGCTAATCGACGGCGTAAATAAACTAGCAGACGGATCAGGAAAAGTAACTGATGGACTAGTGAAAGTAAACGATGGTTCAGGTGAACTTGCAGAGAAACTTGGCGAAGGGGCAGAGAAAACTGGTGAAGTAAAAGGGACGGATAAAACGTATGATATGTTTGCAAGTCCTGTAAAAGTGAAGACGGAGAAAATGGCGGAAGTGCCAAACTACGGAACTGGATTTACGCCGTATTTCTTATCACTCGGTTTATTCGTTGGGGCATTACTATTATCAATTGTATATCCATTACGTGATACAGTCGGTGTTCCAAAATCAGGATTTAGCTGGTTTATTAGTAAGTTCGGTGTTTTACTATCGGTCGGTATTATTCAAGCGATAGTAGCAGATGTCATATTACTGTTCGGATTAGGTGTAGAAGTACAAAGTATTCCGTACTTCATACTCTTTAGTATCATTACAAGTTTAGCGTTTATCGCATTAATTCAATGTTTAGTAACAGCATTCGGTGATGCAGGCCGTTTTATCGCCATCATCACATTAATTATGCAGCTTACAACAAGTGCCGGAACATTCCCACTAGAATTGATTCCGAAGTTTTTACAACCATTTCATGCTTGGTTACCGATGACATACTCTGTATCAGGATTTAAAGCAGTCGTATCGAGTGGAGACTTTGACTTCATGTGGAAAAATATAGGAATGCTCATGACCTTTATCGTTGTATTATCACTTGGAACGATTGCTTCCTTAACTTTGATGCACAAACGACAATTTAAAAATATTGCTGAAAATCAATCGATTGAAGCGTAAAAAAAGCACCTTTTTGGTGCTTTTTTTTAAATGTAGGGCATCGTTTCCTTAGTTCATCTATAAATCTTTCTAAAAGCTATAGAAACGAAAGAAAAGGAATTACAATAATTTACAGAGAAACATAGGGTAGAGGAGCTGATATGATGAGAGGAAATCTTACTTATTATTTTATCGTAAATCCGCTAATCATCTTTCTTGTTTACGCCCTTTCACCTATCTTGTTTCATAAAGAAAAATATACAAGTATGAAAGATGCACTAGGGATACTTGTAGTTTACTATGTGCTAATTAGTGGATATTACTTTATGGATGTTGTAAGTGAAAGAATGAAGAAGGATAGTAAAGATAAACGATAAATTTTATTGTATAAAAACCGATGGAGGATAAAAAATGACCGAGAGCGAAATGAAATTCCGTGATACGACCATTCGTAACTTTTTCGATAAAGAGGATCGTTTAAAATCGATTCCAGGTCAAAAGAAGAAAAAACTAGTATTGTTAGAGCATTTAATTAGCAAATTAAATGCTGGAAATCAATATACAGAAAAAGAAATTAATACATTTATAAAACAATATCATGATGATTTTTGTACAATTAGACGTGAATTTATTGTACAGGGGTTTATGGATAGAGAGGATAATATGTACCGTATAAACGGGAGAGAAGTTTGGACGAAGTGGGAGGAGTTAAAATAATGAATCAGCGAGGGGATCCCCGCTGATTATAAGCCTGTGCTAGTCTTGCTGTTTCTTTGTAGTAAGTCTATGAACGCTTCAACATTCGAACTTGTAATGTATCCAAGCGTTATATATTCATCTTCATAATAAAATATTATTTTTTTGTCAAAGATTCTTCTCTTCGTTTCTATGGATAGAATTTTTTCATAATCAAATTCGGCAATGAATGTGTTTTTATATTGGCTAAAAAAGAGCAGTCTTTTATTAGTAGCAAGTAACATGCCAGGATACGGGACTTTATGCGTAATCATATAGCCAGTAAGTGAACATTTTAAAGTAGATAAAATCTTTTCTTCTTTATGTAATAGTTGTTTTGCAGCTGTTAAGATTGGATTCATTGCATACATTCCTTTTATTTTGATGTATGAATATTGTATCAAGAGTAAAAAGATTCTCAATATGCAATATTGCATATTGGACGTTTTATAGTTTTAATATTATTTTTTAAAAGAAAAAGTACGAGGTGATTCAGTGATACGATTAGTAAAAGAGGCTGATGCAGAAGCAATAATGAACATTAGAAAAGAAATTATATTATCGGAAAGTACTACAAAGTTTTTCATAGTATCTCCAAAGAAATTGCCGAATGATATTGATGCAGAAAGAGAAAAGATACGGAAAAGTAATGAGAAAGGTAATCTTTATATCGTGTATGAAGTAGATTATAAGGTGGTAGGCTTTTTACTTTTCAAACGATATGAACTAGAACGGTTACAACACGCAGGCACAATGGGAATGGGGATTAAAGAGGCGTATTGTAATCAAGGCATCGGCACGAAATTAATTGAATTTCTTATTAGTTGGGCGAAAGGGCAGAAAGGTTTAGAGAAAATTTGCTTAGGTGTAGTTTCTGTTAATGATCGGGCAATTACAGTGTACAAACGTATGGGATTTGTAGAAGAAGGCAGACAACGAAAGCAAATTAAATATGAAGATGGATCATATGGAGACGACGTATTGATGGGCTTTTATATGGAATAAAGGATATATGGTATTAAGAAAAGGAATGTACCTACTGTAAATTTCTAAAAGCAGTATATTGCCCCTGCATTAACAGACTTTTTCCTATGTATAATATTAATATAGTAAAATCATAACAACCGATATTGCAGTTTCCAATAATATACTATATAATCAATTTAAGAAAACGTTTTCATGCAAAGGGGGAGAATTTCGTGTCGACTATAGAGGACGTGGCGAAATTAGCGGGGTTATCAAGGACAACGGTTTCTAGGGTGATTAATAATCATCCATATGTTTCAGATGAGAAGAAAAAAAGGGTTCAATTAGCAATGAAGCATTTAGGCTTCGTTCCTAATTCTGCGGCGAGAAGGCTTCGTAAACAAAAAACGGAAACAATTGCGGTGCTAGTTCCAAGGATTACAAATCCTTTTTTTAGTAGATTTATTGAAGCAATCGAGATTGCAGCTTCTGAACATAAATATAAACTGATTATTTGTCAAACAAGATATTTACCAGAAAAAGAGATGGAGTATTTACAATTATTATCTACGAAACAAGTAGATGGGATTATTCTATGTTCACTAGAAAATCCGTGGGAAGATGTAGAGCCATACTTACAGCACGGTCCAATCGTGTTATGTAATGAATATATTGAGGAAGCAAATATTCCAACAGTGAAGTTTGATCATGCGCAAGGAGCATACATAGCTGCGAAGCATGTGTTAGATCAAGGGTATCGTAATCTTATTTTTTGCCGTGGTAACGAAACCAAATTAGTTAGCCAGCAGCGAAAAATGGGCTTTTTACGTGCAATAACTGAGAAGAGCCGCCAAGTAGAAGCGATTGATTTTCTTGAAAACGCTTTCTCTTGGGAGGATGGAAAACGAATATTCCATGAAGTATTAAAGGACAAAAAAAATCCTACCGCGATTTTGGCAGGAGGCGATGAGGTAGCAGCTGGAATTATCTCAGAGGCGAAGCACCATAACTTGAGCATTCCAGATGATCTCGCTGTTATCGGTTTTGATAATCAAATATTATCGCAGATTACAGAACCAGGTATTACGACAATTGAACAGCCAATTGATGAAATGGCCCGAAAAGTTGTCGACCTGATGATGGATAAAATCCATACGAAAAATTATCGAAAAAAAGAATTGTATGAGTTTGAACTGGAGCTCTTGGTGAAAGGTTCAACGATGAAGGATAAGATGTTATTAGCCTAGTAGACTATGTCTGCTAGGTTTTCTTACGTTCACAAACTACTATTCTTCGTGAACGCAGTCATCACATTTGTTATGGTATGCTTCGTGTTGCTCATCAATTTCTTTCCCACAGTGCGCACAAGTTTTCGTCGGTAAATTTCTGAAAAACTCCATTGGTTGATCGATCATGTCAATCCCTCCATTTCCATTTCTTACTATCATTGTATTAGTACAAAAAATAAAAGTCAACAACTGTTTTATAACAAAATTGAAAATTAATGAAAAAGTTTAGGAAATGGATTATAGTTAACAATGTAGGATGTAAGTAAAAAACTTTCTCAAGTACGGAGAAAAACTGCATTCCTACTCGGTTTTAGAAAGGATGGATACATATGAAAATGACTGTTGTCGGCTTTTGGGGCGGCTTTCCAGAAGCGGGAGAAGCAACGTCGGGGTATTTGTTTGAACACGATGGTTTTCGTTTACTTGTAGACTGTGGTAGTGGTGTACTAGCACAGCTTCAAAAATATATAACACCATCTCATATAGATGCAGTTGTACTTTCGCATTATCATCACGATCATGTTGCAGACATTGGGGTATTGCAATATGCGAGATTAATTACGAGTGCGACAACAAGGCAACTACCGGAATTACCAATATACGGTCATACGTTTGACGAGAATGGATTCCATTCTTTAACACATGAACCACATACGAAAGGAATCGCGTACAATCCAGAAGAAACACTTCAAGTTGGACCATTCTCGATTTCGTTCTTAAAAACTGTTCATCCTGTTACATGCTTTGCGATGCGTATTACAGCTGGAGATGATGCTGTAGTATACAGCGCTGATTCAAGTTATATTCCTGAATTCATTTCATTCACAAAAGATGCTGATCTTTTCATTTGTGAGTGTAATATGTATGCACATCAAGAGGCTGCAAAAGCAGGGCATATGAATAGTACAGAAGTAGCAAGTATTGCAAAAGATGCGAATGTAAAAGAACTTTTATTAACGCACTTACCGCATACAGGCAACCCATCTGATTTAGTAACAGAAGCAAAACAAATTTTCAGTGGCCATATTACGCTAGCGCATAGTGGCTACGTATGGAACTCATGAGGTGATACGATGTTATTTATTGATAATAAAGGAATTACAGATCCTAGAATAAACTTAGCGATTGAAGAATATTGTGTGAAGAATTTAGATATTAACGAAACATATTTACTGTTTTACATTAATGAGCCTTCGATTATCATTGGTAAAAACCAAAACACAGTAGAAGAAATTAATGCAGATTACGTAAAAGAAAAAGGTATTCATGTCGTTCGTCGTCTATCAGGCGGAGGCGCAGTATATCATGATTTAGGAAACTTAAACTTCAGCTTTATTACGAAAGATGATGGAGATAGTTTCAGTAACTTCAAAAAATTTACTGAGCCTGTAACGAAAGCGCTTGGTAAATTAGGCGTAAATGCAGAACTAAGTGGTCGTAACGACATTTTAGCTGAAGGTAGAAAAATTTCAGGTAACGCGCAGTTCTCAACGAAAGGTCGTATGTTCAGTCACGGTACGTTACTATTTGACTCTGAAATCGATCACGTCGTATCAGCGCTAAAAGTAAAAATGGATAAGATTCAATCAAAAGGAATTAAATCAATCCGTAGCCGCGTTGCGAACATTACAGAGTTTCTAAACGAAGAAATGACGACAGAAGAGTTCAGACAACTTCTTCTAGAAACAATTTTCGAAGGAGAAACAGAAATCCCAACGTACGAATTAACAGAACATGATTGGAAAGAGATCCACAAACTTTCTGAAGAACGTTACCAAAATTGGGATTGGAACTACGGAAAATCACCGAAGTTCAACTTACAACATTCACACCGCTTCCCAGTTGGACAAGTTGATGTTCGTCTTGAAGTGAAAAAAGGAACAGTAACAGAATGTAAAATTTACGGCGACTTCTTTGGTTCACTAGATGTTCATGATATTGAAGAGCGTCTAACAGGCATTCAGTTCGATAAAGATGCATTCACTGCAGCTTTAGAAGGCGTAGATATCGCACGCTACTTCGGTAACATTACAACAGAAGATTTCTTACATTTATTCTTCTAAAAATGAGGGAGGCTTCCATAACGGGCAGCCTCTTTCTTTTTGCGTAGATTGTCAGGTTTTGTCGGTAAGTCGATATAACTGAAAAATCGCCGATATAAATTAAGTTGCGCTGATATATTTGGAGAATCGCCGATATAAACCGAGTTGCGCTGATATATTTGGAAAATCGCCGATATAAATCGAGCTGCGCTGATATAACTGAAAAATCGCTCATATAATTTCATTTACCACAAAACATAAAATCACAGGACATCTGCCTCTTATAAAGGAATATATATATGAAAAGGAGGCGGATCGATATGAAAAGGGTAATGTACGTTGTATTATTACTCAGCTTCGTCATCGGAATGACAGCGTGTAGCAGTGAATCGCCCTCAAGTCGTACAATTTTGTCTATCGGAAAACCAGCGGAGGATAATGTTATATATTTTACGCATACAGATAACAAACGAAAGATACATGATATACAAGACATGTTTCAAAATAAGAAGTGGAAAAGAAATGAAACATTCAGCACTGTTAATAAAACGCCAGATGTCGTCTTATCAATAGATGAAAACAACAAAGGGTTACCGACGTTATATGTTACCGTGTATTTTCATGAAAATGGAGCGGGCGCGATCAACTTGTTTGGAGAGCATACGACGTTAAATAAAGAGGAACTTAATAAACTTAGAGAAAAGATGAATGCATATTATCCTAAAATGATTTCTGGTCTAGTTTCATAAATTACTTGCAAACAAAATCCCCTTATTCTTCCAAAGTAAACTAAGAGTAGTTGATCTGTCTATATGCAGTTAATAGAATATCACTTGCCACTTTAATTTTCTTTTAATATAATTAATTTAGAATTTTTAAATATTCTAAATTTTATAAAGGTGGGGTTTTTGTGAATCTCGTTCAATCTTTGGCTGAAACGGCAAAAAAGAAGGGGGATAAACCGGCTTATATATTTATGGATCAGTCGGTCTCATATGACCAATTAAACAAAATGGTCACAAGGTTTTCTAGCAATTTAGCAGAAATGGGCATTGGAAAAGGGGACAATGTCGCATTAGTTGTTGGGAACTCGCCACATTTTTTGGTCGGTTTATACGGAACAATGAAAGCCGGAGCAACTGTTATTCCAGTTAATCCAATTTATACAGCAGACGAAATGCATTACATTTTACAAAATGGAGATGTAAAAACAATCATCGTACTCGACGTCCTTCTACCTGTTATACAATCTCTTACAACAAGACTTCCTTCATTAGAAAACATCATCATATGCGAAACCTCATCAGATTTTAACCATACAGAAACCGAAAAAATGAAAACGTTTACTAGTTTTGTGGGGGCTGGAGACTTACAATACGAAGGCCCTGAACTAGATGAAGAAGATGTAGCGGTTATCCTATACACTTCAGGTACAACTGGAAAACCGAAAGGCGCTATGTTAACACATAAAAATTTATATAGTAATGCGAATGATGTTGCGTCTTATTTACAATTTACTGCTGACGATCGCGTCGTTGCGGCACTGCCAATGTTCCATGTGTTCTGTTTAACAGTTGCGGTAAATGCACCGATTGTGAACGGGGCAACGATTTTAATGTTACCGAAATTTAGTCCGAAAGAAGTATTCCGTATTTGTCGCACGTACGAACCAACGATTTTTGCTGGCGTACCGACGATGTACAATTATTTATATTTATTTGAAGAAGCAAGCGCAGAAGATGTGAAGACGCTTCGTCTTTGTATTTCCGGTGGTGCATCGATGCCTGTTGCTCTTCTGCAAAACTTTGAAAAACGTTTTAACGTTATTGTTTCAGAAGGATACGGTTTATCAGAAGCATCACCAGTTACTTGTTTCAATCCGCTAGATCGTCCTCGTAAACCAGGATCAATTGGCACAAATATTTGGCATGTAGAAAATAAAATTGTAAATGAACTTGGGGAAGAAGTACCTGTCGGCGCAGTCGGCGAATTAATCGTTCGCGGACCTAACGTTATGAAAGGATACTATAATGCACCAGAAGATACAGCTGCGACATTGAAAGACGGCTGGCTATATACAGGTGACTTAGCGAAAATGGATGAAGAAGGTTACTTCTATATCGTTGATCGTAAAAAAGATATCGTCCTAGTTGGCGGTTATAACGTATATCCTCGTGAAGTAGAAGAAGTATTATATACGCACGAATCAGTAGCGGAAGTTGTTGTAATCGGTGTTCCTGATGAAAACTTAGGAGAAGCTGTGCGGGCGTACGTCGTTTTGAAGCAAGCAAACGTAACAGAAGAAGAACTAATGCATTACTGTGCGTTACATTTAGCGAAATATAAAGTGCCGAAAAGCATTGAGTTTTTAATAGAATTGCCGAAGAATACGACGGGTAAATTGTTAAGAAGAGCATTGAGAGAGAAAGCGATGCAAGTATAATGGAGAAAGATATCCCCTTTGGGATATCTTTTGCAGGCTGTGGAGAAAGTCTTCTCTACAGCCTGTTTTTGTGTCTGAACCTCTTTTT
>NZ_JBMDKC010000007.1:0-95948 GCF_057809515.1 Bacillus sp. FG16 | reverse complement strand
GCAGAAGAACAAAAGAAAGTAGAAGAACAGAAGAAAGCAGAAGAACAGAAGAAAGTAGAGGAACAGAAGAAAATAGAAGAGCAAAAGAAAGTAGAAGAGCAAAAGAAAGCAGAAGAACAGAAAAAAGCGGAGTAACTGCTTTAGTGAAACGGCTGGAAAACAAGAATGTGGTGCAAGAGATAATGAACGAATAAGCAAAACTAGTAATATTTATATGAGTGTGAGGGAACGTTAGCCCTCACCTCTTTGTTTTTCTTTTTTCTTATAGTATTAAATGCATTTGAGTGTGAAAAAAGTTATTAATTAGTATAAAGTATTACGTATTATTTTCTGAAAAATCAAAACAATATTGAGAAATAAAAATAATTGAAAATACTAAAAAATATTGTTGTATTTATACAAGTCTGTTCGTTATAATGAACTTAAGGTTTGAAAAAAAGAACAGATATTAGCTTAGCTAATATAGTTTTATTTACATCTCTTATTTATATAAGAGGTAGCAATGTAAAAATACAAAAAACAGCTAGGGGGAATTGATTGTGAGTCTGAAAAAGAAATTAGGTATGGGAGTTGCATCAGCAGCATTGGGGTTATCTTTAATTGGTGGAGGAACATTTGCATTCTTTAGCGATAAAGAAGTATCAAACAATACATTCGCAGCTGGGACGTTAGATCTTACATTAAACCCTAAAACGCTTGTGGATATTAAAGATTTAAAACCAGGGGATACTGTTAAGAAAGAGTTCTTATTAAAGAACGATGGCACGTTAGCGATTAAAGACGTTAAATTAGCAACAAAGTATACTGTGAAAGATGCAAAAGGTGATAATGCTGGTGAAGACTTTGGTAAGCACGTTAAAGTAAAATTCCTTTGGAACTGGGATAAACAAAGTGAGCCTGTATACGAAACAACTTTAGCAGACTTACAAAAAGCTGATCCAGATCTTTTAGCTAAAGATATCTTCGCTCCTGAGTGGGGAGAAAAAGGCGGATTAGAAGCTGGTACAGAGGACTATCTATGGGTACAATTTGAATTTGTAGATAATGGAAAAGACCAAAATATCTTCCAAGGTGATACATTGAATTTAGAATGGACATTCAATGCTAACCAAGAAGCTGGGGAAGAAAGATAATAAAAAAAGGCGGGTATCCCCCGCTTTTTTTTATAAAGAAAAAGAAGTGCTGGTTGTACGCACTTCTTTCTATTATTATTTTTGATTTTGCTTCCACTTTGTAAATTCAAGAAATTCACGAAATTGTTCTTTGGAGACACCGGAGTTCATTGCATCTTTAACGAGTTGTGTCCATTCGGAGTCTAGGTTAGTTTCCTTTGTTTTTTCATCATGAAGTAAAGTATCAACTGGAATTTGTAGAACTGCTGCGATCTTTTCAAGAAACTGAATGGAAGGGTTTTTTTGTAAATTTCGTTCTATAGAACTAATGTAAGATTTAGCAACGCCAGCTTTTTCGGCAAGTTCAGTTAATGAAATCCCTTTTTGTAAACGAAGGCGTTTTATACGTTCTCCAATCATATTTGCGCACCTTTCTATCAATATGTAGTTGTCTTATGATGTCATTATTATAACATAAACTTCGTTAAAAAGAACAAACCTATTGAGCCTGACTGGATGGCTTCATACGTTGGAAAAATTGCTCGATGTCTTGCATGGCGATACCAGCATCTAGAGCTTCAAGTATTAAATCAATCCATTCTTGATCCAGTGCGTCTGTCTTATCTTTGTACAAATGTAATTCCTCCCTAATTATCGGTCATAATTGCTGCTACAAAATACATGATAATGCAATCGGATTTTGTGTTTTATATAGTGAATTATCAAATATTGTGTAGATGAAACAAAGATAAAATCCCCATTAAACTCCCTCTATGGAAATTATAAATTGTTCGATAAAAACTTTCAATATTTTCAGAAAACATTGTTGAATTGTGATATATTCGTATGCTAACTATGAAATTTTTACAAATATATTAAAAACATTACATAATGTGACTAAATATTGAAAAAATATTGAATTTTTAATAAAATTCAATTTGTAATACATATTATTTATTAGGGGAGGAAATATGGGATGAACAAGAAACCGTTCAAAGTTTTGTCATCAATCGCTTTGACAGCTGTATTAGGCCTTTCATTCGGAGCTGGCACTCAATCTGCATATGCTGAAACGCCTGTGAATAAAACAGCTACGAGCCCAGTTGATGATCATTTAATTCCGGAAGAACGTTTAGCAGATGCGCTAAAAAAACGTGGGGTAATTGATTCGAAGGCTTCAGAGACAGAAACAAAGAAAGCAGTCGAAAAGTATGTAGAGAACAAAAAGGGTGAAAATCCTGGAAAAGAAGCAGCAAATGGGGACCAGCTTACGAAAGATGCATCCGACTTTTTAAAGAAAGTAAAAGATGCGAAAGCAGACACGAAAGAAAAATTAAATGAACCAGCAACAGGGACACCTGCAGCGTCAGGCCCAGTTAAAGGCGGACTAAATGGTAAAGTGCCAACTTCTCCAGCAAAACAAAAAGACTATAACGGTGAAGTTCGTAAAGACAAAGTACTCGTTTTACTTGTAGAGTACGCTGACTTTAAACATAATAATATCGACAAAGAGCCTGGATATATGTATTCTAACGATTTTAATAAAGAACATTATGAAAAAATGTTATTCGGTAATGAGCCATTCGCATTAGAGGATGGCAGCAAAATCGAAACGTTTAAACAATATTACGAAGAGCAATCTGGCGGTAGTTATACAGTAGACGGAACAGTTACAAAATGGTTAACAGTTCCTGGTAAAGCTGCTGATTACGGTGCAGATGGTGCGACAGGTCATGATAATAAAGGACCAAAAGGACCACGTGATTTAGTAAAAGATGCATTAAAAGCAGCTGTAGATAGTGGTATTGATTTATCAGAGTTCGATCAATTTGATCAATACGATGTAAATGGTGATGGAAATAAAAATCAACCAGATGGTTTAATCGATCACTTAATGATTATTCATGCGGGTGTTGGACAAGAAGCAGGCGGTGGTAAATTAGGCGATGATGCAATTTGGTCGCACCGTTGGACAGTTGGACCAAAGCCATTCCCAATTGAAGGTACACAAGCGAAAGTTCCATATTGGGGCGGAAAGATGGCAGCATTCGACTACACAATTGAACCAGAAGATGGAGCGGTTGGTGTATTCGCACATGAATATGGTCACGATTTAGGTCTTCCAGATGAGTACGATACACAATATAGTGGTCAAGGTGAGCCGATTGAAGCTTGGTCTATTATGAGTGGCGGAAGCTGGGCTGGTAAAATCGCAGGAACGACGCCAACGAGTTTCTCACCACAAAATAAAGAGTTTTTCCAAAAAACAATTGGTGGTAACTGGGCAAATATCGTAGAAGTAGATTACGAGAAATTAAATAAAGGTATCGGTCTAGCGACATATTTGGATCAAAGTGTTACGAAATCAGATCGACCAGGTATGATCCGTGTTAACTTACCAGATAAAGATGTTAAAACAATTGAGCCAGCATTTGGTAAACAATATTATTACAGCACAAAAGGTGACGATCTTCATACGAAGATGGAAACACCGTTGTTCGATTTAACGAATGCAACGAATGCAAAATTTGATTTCAAGTCATTATATGAGATTGAAGCAGGTTATGATTTCCTTGAAGTACACGCTGTAACAGAAGATGGTAAACAAACGTTAATTGAAAGACTTGGCGAGAAAGCAACTAGTGGAAATGCAGATTCGACAAATGGAAAATGGATTGACAAATCATATGATTTAAGTCAATTCAAAGGCAAGAAAGTAAAATTAACATTTGATTACATTACTGATGGTGGTTTAGCATTAAATGGATTCGCTCTTGATAATGCTTCATTAACAGTTGATGGTAAAGTAGTATTCTCTGATGATGCAGAAGGTACACCACAATTAAAATTAGATGGTTTCGTTGTATCTAACGGAACAGAAAAGAAAAAACATAACTACTATGTTGAGTGGAGAAACTATGCTGGGGCAGATAACGCGTTGAAATTTGCTCGCGGTCCAGTATTTAACACTGGTATGGTTGTATGGTATGCAGATTCAGCTTATACAGATAACTGGGTTGGTGTACATCCAGGACACGGTTTCCTTGGTGTTGTTGATTCTCATCCAGAAGCAATTGTTGGTACTTTAAATGGTAAACCAACAGTTAAGAGCAGTACACGATTCCAAATCGCTGATGCTGCGTTCTCATTCGACAAAACGCCAGCTTGGAAAGTTGTATCTCCAACGCGTGGAACATTTACGTATGATGGCTTAGCGGGTGTAGCGAAGTTTGATGATTCGAAAACGTATATTAACCAACAGATTCCAGATGCAGGACGTATTTTACCGAAGCTTGGTCTGAAGTTTGAAGTAGTAGGACAAGCTGATGATAATTCTGCAGGTGCTGTTCGTTTATATCGTTAATACAGTAAAACTACCGAGAGATTTTCTTTCGGTAGTTTTTTTGTGAGCAATGAATTTTATATAGCTGAAAAAGTCATATATAATGTAACTTTAAGAATAGAAATTTGTTATATATGAAGTCTATATAAATAATGAAAGAATTGGATAAAAATAGTGGGAGAAGGTGAGTGAATGAGTATTTCCTCTATTGTAGGTAGGCAAAAGGAATATTTTTTAAAAGGGCATACGAGAAGCATCGAAATAAGAAAGAATAATTTGAAGAAGCTTTATGAAGGCATTCAGCATTTTGAAGAAGAAATATTTCAGGCGTTGAAATTAGATTTAAATAAGTCAGTTCACGAGTCGTTTACAACGGAAGTTGGATATGTATTAAAAGAAATTTCCTTTCAATTGAAACATATGTCATCGTGGAGTAAACCGAAGCGAGTTCGAACGGCACTCACTCATTTTGGATCAAAAGGAAAAGTAGTGCCAGAACCGTATGGTGTGACGCTTATTATTGCACCGTGGAACTATCCTTTTCAATTAGCAATTGCACCACTTGTAGGAGCACTGGCAGCTGGAAATACAATCGTTTTAAAGCCGTCAGAGTTAACGCCAAGCGTTTCAAAAGTGCTTAAGAGAATGTTAGATGAATTATTCCCAGAAGAGCTTGTAGCGGTAGTAGAAGGCGGCGTTGAAGAGAGTACATCTTTGCTGAGGGAACCGTTTGATTATATTTTCTTTACTGGTAGTGTTGGCGTTGGAAAAGTTGTAATGGAAGCAGCAGCGAAACAGTTGACGCCGCTCACTTTAGAACTTGGCGGGAAAAGTCCTTGTATTGTACATAAAGATGCAAAGATAGAGGTGACAGCAAGAAGAATTGTTTGGGGTAAGTTTTTAAATGCAGGGCAGACATGTGTAGCGCCTGATTATATGTACGTGCATTCTTCCGTGAAAGAAAAGCTAGTTGAGGCACTGCGACATGAAATTATAGAGCAGTATAGTAAAGAACCTTTGCAAAATGAAAATTACGTGCGTATTGTAAGTGAGCGTCATTTTGAACGCTTATGTCGATTTTTACAAGATGGTCAAGTCGTAATTGGTGGAAACTATAAGAAAGATACATTACATATTGAACCGACAGTACTAGCGGATATTACATGGCAAGATGCTGTTATGGAAGATGAAATTTTTGGTCCGATTTTACCAATCATAGAGTACGACAATATAGAAGAGGTAATTGGCACAATCCAGCAACATCCGAAGCCGTTAGCGTTATATGTATTTTCGGAAGATAAAGAAGTACAAAAGAAAGTGACGAGTAATATTTCATATGGTGGAGGCTGTATTAATGATGTTGTCTACCATCTTGCTACGCCATATTTACCTTTTGGGGGTGTTGGAAGTAGTGGATTAGGGGGTTATCATGGGGAAGAAAGTTTTCGGACTTTTTCACATTATAAAAGCATTTTAGCCCAATCTACAGCATTCGACATGAAAATTCGTTACTCTTCTACAAAAAGTGCTTTAAAATTCATACGAAAGTTGTTAAAATGATGATGGTGTTTATCAGTAGGCGTAGCCGTATGATAATAGCCCCTTCGCAATGGAAGGGGTTTTTCTGTTCGACGTTATGTATCATGCGAAAATGAATCAAATATACTACATAAAGAATAGAAACGAACGCTTGCTAAATAACCATTTTTGTTTGGATCGAAACAAAAAATAGTCTATAGAACATAAATATTTATTCATGAATATAAAAATTAAAATTTAAGGTAGATAGGACGGGAAAATGAAAAAGATTATTAAAGTTGAAGCAGTTGAAAAACATTTTGGAAATCAAGTGATTATCCCACCTCTTTCTTTAGATATTAAAGAGGGAGAGTTTTTAACAATTTTAGGGCCGAGTGGCTGCGGGAAAACGACTTTACTTCGTATGATCGCAGGATTTGAAACTCCAACTAAAGGGAATCTTTTATTAGATGATGAAAGAATTAACGATTTGCCGCCATATAAGCGTCATATGAACCTAGTGTTCCAACATTACGCACTATTCCCACATATGACAGTAGAGAAGAATATTTGTTTTGGTATGAAAATGCAGAAAGTATCAGCAGCAGAGCAGAAAGAGCGTGCTGAAGAGGCAATGCGTTTAACGCAGTTACTTGAGTTCCGTAATCGTAAACCTGCGAAGCTTTCTGGTGGACAACAGCAGCGTGTTGCAATTGCAAGAGCGATTGTAAATAATCCGCGTGTATTACTATTAGATGAGCCACTTGGAGCGCTTGACTTTAAGTTACGAAAAGACTTGCAACGTGAATTGAAAAACTTACAACGTAATTTAGGAATTACGTTCATATACGTAACGCACGATCAAGAAGAAGCAATGAGCATGAGCGATCGTATCGTCGTTATGAATAAAGGACATATCGAACAAATTGGAACGCCGAAAGAAATTTATAATAAGCCGAAAACATTGTTCGTTGCGACATTCATCGGTGAAAATAATATTGTGAAAAATGGGGAAGGCTATGTAGCAATTCGCCCTGAAAATGTGAAAGTGCGTTCGGTTGAAGAACCAATTTTAAAAGAATACCATCTTGGACATATTGAAGATATCGAGTTTGTCGGAAATATGGAGAAGCTTTATGTACGTGATGAGAAAACATCAGAATTACTAATGGCATATCAAACTGCTGAAGAGGCAGCGCAGTGGAGCATTGGAGATAATGTATATGTAGGCTGGGAGCAAGAGGACGAGGTGACCTTAAATTGAAAAAAGGGAAATTACTCGCACTACCTACAGTCGCGTGGCTGTTAATTTTCTTCCTAATCCCGCTCGTATTCGTATTAGGATTCGCCTTCATGCAGCGCGGAGCTTACGGGACAGTAGAAATGCAATTTACGCTGGAGAATATATCCCGTGTGTTTGATCCATTGTACTTAGGAACGTTATGGGAAACTGTTAAAATCGCAGTTATTACGACAGTAATATGTTTATTAATTGGTTATCCATTTGCGTATACAATTACAATTGTTGACCGCAAATATCGTTCTATTCTTTTATTATTGGCAACGATCCCGTTTTGGATTAACTTTCTTGTTCGTTCATACGCATGGATTGTTATTTTACGTTCACAAGGTCTTGTGAATACGTTGTTATTAAAACTTGGCATTATTAGTGAACCGTTAAATTTATTATATAATACGCCTTCTGTAATACTCGGAATGGTCTATTCTTTATTACCATTTATGATTTTACCAGTGTATGCAGCAATTGAGCAGCTGGATAAGCGTAAGCTAGAAGCGGCTTATGATTTAGGAGCAACACCAATAAAGGCATTTTGGAATATAACAGTGCCGATGACAATGTCAGGAATTGCGACTGGTTCTATTTTAGTATTCGTTTCTTCTATCGGAATGTTTGTTGTATCAGACGTGATGGGCGGATCGAAAGTAGCATTAATCGGAAACGTTATTCAAAACCAATTCTTAGGTGCACGTGACTGGCCGTTTGGATCTGCGTTATCGATTATCGTTGTTCTATTCTCTGTTCTGTTAATTTACTTATATTATCGTGCAACGAAAGTATATAAATATAATGAGAACGGAGGGGAATAGGCAAAGATGAAGAAGTTTTTAGTTTCTTATTCTTGGTTAATTTTGTTATTCTTGTATTTTCCAATGATGGTTTTAATGGTCTATTCTTTCAACGACTCTCGCATTAATGCGGAGTGGGAAGGTTTTACATTCCATTGGTATACAGATTTATTTCAAAAACAAGATGTTATTGATGCATTTGTAAATAGTATTACGATTGCAGTTATAACAACGATTGTGACAACGGTACTTGGTGTATTCTTTGCGATTGCTTTACATCGTTATAAATATCGTTTCGAAGGGGCTATTAATGGCCTTGTATATTTACCAATTTTAATTCCTGATATTTTAATGGGATTATCTTTACTAATTCTTTTCAGTCAGCTAGGAATGGAACTTGGACAAACAACGATTATTATTGCACATATTACATTTAGTATTTCGTTTGTTGTTGTTATTTTAGCTGCGCGTCTTTCAAGTATGGGACGTGACTTAGAAGAAGCTGCAAATGATTTAGGAGCAACGCCTTGGCAAACGTTTCGTTTTGTAACGTTCCCAGCAATTGCACCGGGAGTTATTTCAGCAGCATTATTAACATTCACATTATCAATTGATGATTTTGTAATTAGTTTCTTCGTATCAGGACCAGGATCAACAACATTGCCATTATACATTTACAGTATGGTTAAGCGCGGAGTATCACCAGAAATTAATGCTCTTTCTACAATTTTAATTGTTGCTATCGTAGGATTAATGGTTCTATCTGAAATCTTCCGTAACAAAGGTGCAGATGGTGAAGAAAACTCTGGAGGACACCTTCCTTTATAATACGAACGATATAGAAAGTACGAGGAGGTAATAAACCGATGAAATTAATGAAAAGAATAGCTGGCGCAGCAATTAGCTTTAGCCTTGTTGCTGGTGTACTTGCTGGTTGTGGTGAAAAGAAAGAAGAATTAAATATTTATAGCTGGGCTGACAATTTTGATGAGCAAGTGCTAAGAGATTTTGAAAAGAAATATAATGTGAAAATTAACTATGATAAGTACGCAAGTAACGAAGAAATGCTTGCGAAATTACAAGCTGGTGGCGCAAAGTATGATTTAATTCAGCCATCTGATTACATGGTTAAAACAATGGCAAAAATGGATTTATTAGCGCCATTAGATAAAAAGAATATCCCAAATATCGAGAACATGGTTTCTAATTTCAAAACACCTGCGTTTGATCCAGAGAATAAATATTCTTTAGTGTACACTTGGGGTGTAACAGGGATTGCATACAATAAAAAGTATGTGAAAGAAGCACCTACGAGCTGGGCTGACTTATGGAATGAGAAATATAAAGGACATGTAACGTTACTAAACGATTCTCGTGAAGTATTAGGAGTGGGTCTTAAGAAGCACGGGTTCTCAAACAGCACGAAAGAAGATGCGGAGTTAAAGACAGCAGCAGATGATTTAAAGAAACTGCTTCCAAACTTATTAGCATTTGATACAGATAACATTAAACAAAAATTCATTACAGAAGATGCTTGGATCGGAACAGTTTGGTCTGGAGATGCAGCATTTATCGCAAAAGATAATAAAGATGTAGAATACGTTGTACCAAAAGAAGGTGGCACAATTTGGGCTGATACGTTAGCAATTCCAAAAGGTGCAAAACATAAAGAGCTTGCTGAGAAGTTTATGAACTACTTACTTGATGAAAAAGTAAGTGTGAAAAACTACGAGTCAATTGGTTACAGTAATCCAAATGAAAAAGCTCATCCTCTTCATAGTAAAGAATACCGTGATAATCACATGATTTTCTTAACGAAAGAAGAGTTAGATCGTACAGAATGGCTTGTTGATGTAGACGATAAGTTAAAAGACTATGATCGTTACTGGACAGAGCTAAAAACAAAAGGTAAATAAGTAAGAAAATGCGGTTTCTAAAGTAGAAATCGCATTTTTTCATAGTAGGAGGAAATCGTTTGAAGAAGAAGTTACATCAGTATGAGGTAATGTGTATCGGTTTATTATTTGCTGTATTTAGTATTGTTGCTTGGCGCGTACATGCAGGTGGCGTTACAGTGATGGATACATATGTCCGCGGATTAGTAAAAGGGCTACAAACGGAAAGTTCCCTTACATTTTTCTCGTACTTTACAAAATTGGGATCAGCAATTGGGATAGTCGCTACGCTCGTTATAAGTTTGCTTGTTTTTTGGAAGAAGCGTTATAATGCTGCGATGATTGTGTATCCAATGGGAATTTTAATAACACATCTTGTGAATAAAGGGATAAAAGAGATTGTAAAGAGAGAACGTCCGTCATTAAATGAAGCGCTAGATGCACTTGGATATAGTTTTCCTAGTGGACATGCAATGCTATCGATTATGACATTTGGATTTCTTGCTTATATCATTGCGGCTAATTTGAAAAGCGTAGCTGGGAAATGTGTCATAACGATTTTGATGGGGATAGTAATCTTATCGATTGGATTAAGTAGAATCATTTTAAATGTACATTACCCAACTGATATTTTAGCTGGTTATTGCGTAGGTGGTATTTTGTTAATTATCGCGATTTACTACCATCGTTTACTTACTGAGAGATTGGGACTTAATAAAGAGAGATAGAAAAAACGCCTGGAAAAACTATCATTATAGTGTTCCTAGGCGTTTTTTGTTTGTATAAAGATATGATACAGTATAAGTGACAATTGAATTATTTAAAGTAGGTGAAAATGTGTGAAGACAAATGTTCATAAAGTTGATAAGTGGGGGAAGTTAGGAGCTTTTTTGTATCAATTTCGTTATACAGTAATTGTAGCGTTACTGTTGCTTGCAATCGCACTTGGGATTTTTGCTCCAAAGCTACCGGGAGTATTAGGTGGTGACGGTTTCCAAACGGAAGGAGACTATCAAAAAACAAAAGAAATTTTAGATAAAGATTTTAAGAAATCTCAAGATACGCTGCTACTCGTTTTTGAGAAAAATAAAGATGCTTCACATGAGGAATTTAAAAAGCGAATAGATGAAATTGTAAAGAATGTTCAAGAGAAAGAGAACTATGAATCTTTCCATCACCCAATGCAAAATAAAGAAATGTTACAAGATGATATCGGTTATGCGACAATTTTATTTTCCGGGAAAACAAATAAAGAAAGAATGGAAAAGACTTTACAATTTGCTGATGAGATTGAGAAAGAAAGTAATGCAACATTAAAAGTAACACCTACAGGATTTCCAAAAATTAATCAAGAGATTAATGAAAGAACGCAAAATGATTTAAAAGTAGCAGAAATGATTGGATTACCAATTGCGTTTCTTGTATTACTATTTTCGTTTGGTAGCCTTTTGGCATCAATTTTACCGATTTTGAATGGGGCGCTTAGTGTTATTAGCACGATGGGTATATTGTATTTCATCGGTGTGGATAAAGAGCTATCTATTTTCGTGTTAAACGTTGCACCGATGATTGGACTTGCACTATCTATTGATTTTGCGCTATTATTTGTGAACCGTTTTCGAGAGGAAGTTGCTAAACGAACGGTAAAAGAAGCGATAGCAATTACATATCAGACGGCAGGACGTGCAATTGTATTTTCAGGATTATGCGTATTTGTTGGGTTATCCGGTTTGTTTTTCTTTAAGATAGATTATATTCAATCTGTCGCAATTAGCGGAATGATTGTTGTGATTATGAGTATTTTATTCTCACTCACACTTCTTCCAGCGCTATTATCGTTAATAGGTAAAAGAATATTAAAAAAGAATCAAGTAGCACATACGCCGGCAAAAGCATGGCGTAAATTTGCACAATTTGTGATGAAACATCCAATTGCAATGATTGTTGTTGTTACAACATTTATTGTTATTTGCTTATTACCGTTACGTACAGCTAATTTGCAGTTCCCTAGTGTTGAAGCTTTACCTGAAAAGAGTGATACAAGGATTGCATATGAAAAGTATGAAGAAGCATTTAATAAAACTGTCAAAACACACGCTGATGTTACGTTAGTTGTAGAGACGAAAAAAGATATGAAAGAAAAAGAAAGTCTACAAAAGATAGAAGAAGTCGTTCAAAAGTTAAAAGATGATAAGAAAGTACATGAAGTAAGAAGTTTATACGACGGGTTAATTGGAATGAAAGCAGATCAAGTTGCTGGAATATTGCAGTCGCCAGAAGCTGCAAAACTAACTCCTGTATTTGAAGCATACACGAAAGGGAATAAGACGACGATAGAAGTCTTTTTGAAAACAAAACCACGTACAGAGACTGCAAAACAGTGGGTGCGTGACTTTAAAAAGAACTATAAAGAAACGGATGTTACGTATTATCTAGGCGGAATGACGACGTTTCAACAAGAATTAGAAGATGAAATTAAAGATAAAGTCGTAATTGGTATGTCTGTTATATTTGGATCGACCTTTGTTATATTATTATTTGCATTCCGATCTATACTCATTCCAATTAAGGCAATTATTATGAATATACTTAGTTTAAGTGCAACCATTGGAATTGTTGTTTGGTTATTTGAAGGTGGTCATTTCGGTTTAGAAGCGAGTCCGGTTCTGTTTGTCTTACCAATCTTCATTTTTGGTCTCGTATTTGGGCTTAGTATGGATTATGAAGTATTTCTTATTTCACGTATTCATGAGCTCTATGAAGAAACAGGCGATAATGATCAAGCAACGTTAGAAGGGCTCGTTTCAACAAGTAGAATCATTACATCAGCTGCTTTAATAATGATTGTTGTAACTGGTGCATTCGCATTTACTGATATTTTACCAGTAAAGCAGATGGGGCTTGGCGTTGCATTAGCAATATTTCTTGATGCAACAATTATTCGTCTTATGCTCGTTCCAAGCTTAATGAAGTTATTTGGAGACTGGAATTGGTGGTTACCATTTCGAAAAAAACGAGAAAAATCATCGTAAAAAATGCTCATCATATTGATGAGCATTTTTTTATGAATAGCAAGGCCTACATTTTGCAAATAGTATGTGATAAGAACATTACATACAAGTAGGTGAAGGCAATGTTTCGTTATTTTAAGTTTAAGTTAAATGATACAGTACAGTTTGCAGAAAACGATGGGCATATGTATCGCATTGTCGGTTATCGGTTAGAAAAGGGATTTTATCCAAAAGATGAATGGACTCATATCATTTATGAACTACTTAGAGAATTTGACGGGTATACGATGGATGCAGAGGAGGAAGAACTTGTAAAGGTCGTTCAAGTAGAGGATGAGTATTACAAAATACAAGAAGTATCAGGTTATCGTTATCCAGTAAAAATGAAACAAAAACAACAAGTGATGAAAATAGAAAGGATGGACGATTTATTAGATGCTTACAATGACTATAAAAGGTTGGCGGATTTCTTTAAAGATTTATCGTATGAACAAAAAGCTGAAGAAGTATTGTTAGAAATGAAAAGGCTTAGAGCTTGAGGGGCAGTCTATTATAAGACTGTCCTCTATTTTTGACGGTGCATCAAAGTGTGTTTTCCGTTACAATGAGAGAATCAATAGAAATAAGGTGATAAACAGTATGGAAACAAAGAAAAAGGGCGAATGGTGTGAAATTACCGTTCCAGCTAAATGGAATGGTATAAGTATTGAATCCGTATTAAAAGTAGAATGGGAAATACCGAAAAAGCTATTGCATCAGCTTCGTATGGAAAAAGGTGTTACGGTTAACGGGGAACAAAGAAGATGGAATGAGCTTTTAAAAGAGAACGATAAGTTACAAGTTCATATGTTTGCGGGGGAAGAGTACGGTGTAGATCCAGAATATGGTGAATTACATGTAGTATACGAAGATGATCACGTACTCATCGTAAATAAACCAGAGAAAATGGACACACATCCTGCTGAAAAAGGTGGAACCGGGACGCTTGCAAATCTTGTTGCTTTTCATTTTCAAATGCAAGGTTTAGAGACGAAGGTGCGTCATATTCATCGTTTAGATAAAGATACGACAGGTGGTGTCGTATTTGCTAAGCATAGAATTGCTGGTGCAATTATGGATCGTTTATTAATGGAAAGAAAAATTAAAAGGACGTACGCAGCGCTCGTTGAAGGGAAAGTAAAGAAGAAACAAGGAACGATTGATGCTGCTATCGGAAGGGATCGCCATCATGCTACAAGGCGTCGTATTTCTCCAAAAGGTGACCAAGCTATCACATATTATAAAGTAGAAAAGTATTTTAAGAAGCAAAACACGACTTTCGTAACGTTACAATTAGAAACAGGTAGAACGCATCAAATCCGTGTTCATATGAGCCATAATGGTAATCCGCTAGTTGGGGATGTATTATATGGTGGACAAACAAAATATATGTCCAGTCAAGCATTACATGCGATGAAGATAAATTTCTTGCATCCAATTACGAAAGAAGCGATTGAAGTTGATGTGCCGTTTCCTACAAAGTTAAATAATAAAATAAAAGAATTTCAAAAAGAAAATGCGTAAAGTATAAGTTTTAATTTGAAAAAAGTAGATTTTTGCAGGGATTTCTCTAAAAGAGGCGAAGCCGTTAAGAGAAAAGAGAGGTGAGAATTACTTGATCAAATATAAGTATGTACTTGGAATATTTTTCGCTTGTCTTTTAGTTACTCTATGTCTCTATCCCTATTTACCAACTCGTATGGCAGTACATTGGAATGTAAATGGTGAGCCAAACGAGTTTATGAGTAAACAAGTTGTTGTAGCATTTATTCCTTGTTTTATTATTTTTTCATATGGATTTTTGTATATTATTTCACATAATATATTTAAGTTTAATGAAAGAGAGCATTGTATTATAGATGGATTTATAAAGAAAATTACGTTATTTATGTTGTTTATTCATATGCTTATCCTCTTTATTAATTTTGGGGATTTGATATTCTTTCAAACAGGATTAACGATTGGGATTAGTATGTTTCTTTTTATGCTGAGTAAAGAATTTAAGAAAATAAAAGGTAAAGAAAAAGACCCAATTAAATTACAAAAAATTCGTTTAGTAAGTAGACGGATTTTTCAAGTGATGGCATGTAGTATATTGTTTTCATTGTTTTTGAAATTAGAGTGGGGATTTTATGTATTGCTTAGTATAATAAGCTGTGGATCTATGCTGTTTATGTTATATATTTTCTATTCATACATAATAGAAAGCTATGAAACTTAAAAAAGAGTCTTCTCATTATGAGAAGACTCTTTTAATCTATTTACTTTGTAATAAATTGTTGTGTCCAGTAGTTGCCGCTTTCTACATAACCAACACCGATGTGAGTGAAGCCGTTATTTAAGATGTTTGCACGGTGTCCAGCGCTGTTCATCCAAGCTTGTACTACTTCTTCAGGTGTACGTTGGCCTTGAGCGATGTTTTCACCTGCAGATGTATAAGAAATACCAAATTTCTTCATCATATCAAACGGAGATCCGTATGTAGGGCTGTTATGATCAAAGTAGTTGTTTTTTTGCATATCTTCAGACTTAATACGTGCTACTTTGCTTAATTCAGTATCGATTTTTAGTGCTGATAAGCCTTGTTTTGCACGCTCAGCGTTTGTTAATTCAACAACACGTTGTTCGAACTCGCTTAAAGATTTTGCTTCTTCAGCAGGCTTTTGCTCAGCTGGTTTTTGTTCAGCAGGTTTTTGCGTATTGTTGTTTTCAGCAGGCTTTTGTTCAGCAGGTTTTTGAACTTCTTCAGCAGGCTTTTGCTCGGCAGGTTTTTGCTCAGCAGGCTTTTGAGTTTCTGGCTTAGCTGTTGGTTGCTCAGTTACAACATTTTCAGTAGGTTGTTGACCAGGAATGAAGCAGTTTGGTTGGAAGTTTCCTTGTTGCCATTGTGCTAATGATTCAACTCCCATAGATTGTAAGAATGCTTGTAGTTCTTGTTGGCTCATTTGCTTCATCATCACTTTTGAATGCTGAATATTTTGAACCTTTATGTTAGATGGTTGTACTGTTGCAGCTTGTGCATCTAGAGAAGATACTCCTAAAGTAAGAGCCGTTGCAGCAGCTACAGATAATAAAACACGCTTTTTCATGATGTGTGTCCCCCTATATAAAGTTTTAATTTGTTTTCACACGATTTGTTTTTGACAGCCTGTCTGACTGACAAATTCATCGTAGCATACAATTTGCAAGAAAAAAGATGGAAAAAAATTCATAGACTTTAAAATTACCTAATTTATCCTAAGAGAAGAAGGGAGCAAAAATAAGAGAAATATAGAGTATAAAAGGAATTTATAGTGTTTTTATACTTGGTTTTAAGAGGGTGTTTTTGGATAAAGTTACCTAAATAGAAAATGAAGAATCCTATTGTATCAATGGTTTGAGCGATTTTTTGAGGAATATAATGGATTGATTTTTACAAAACTGTAATGTTTCTGTTGTTCTTTTTTATAATAAAGTAACATATTTTTAATGTTGTAGCAGACAAAAAAGCGGCTATCTCTTTACATAGACGAAGGAGATAGCCGTTTTCCTATTATTACGTATGTTACGAGTTATTACGAGTTAGTTTCAATTGCTTCTAATAATAAATCCACAATGTGAATTCCTCTCATTTTATGAGAAAGCCCTTCTCGCTCAATGCCCAATTTCATTTGTAATAAACAACCTGGATTTGCAGTAACAATGGTTGCTGCGTCTGTTTCATGTACACGGTCCATTTTGTAATCTAGAAATTCCATTGATAACTCTGAATGAACAATATTGTAAATACCAGCAGAGCCACAGCAGCGGTCCGCATCTTTCATTTCTCGATATGTTGCACCTTGGATAGCCTCTAGTAACATACGAGGTTCAGAAGATGTGCGCATAACATTGCGTAAATGACAAGAGTCTTGATACGTAATAACCTGCGGCGTGAGTCGTAAGTCAGTTCGCTTATGGAAGTCTAGTTCTACTAGTATAGCAGTAATATCTTTAATCTTAGAAACAAACTGCTTAGCACGTTCAGCCCAATCCGGATCATCCTTTAAAAGATAATCATAGTCTACGAAGTAAGCTCCGCAACCTCCTGCATTCGTAATAATATAGTCGATGTTTAAATCTTCGAATGCTTTTATATTTCGCTTTGCTAATTCTTTTGCTCCACTCTTTTCACCAGCATGTCCATGCAATGCACCGCAGCAACTTTGTGTTTTCGGAATAACAATATCACAACCAGCTAATTGGAGAAGTTTCATCGTTGCGTTATTTGTTTCTAAAAACATCGTATCCATTAAGCAGCCTGTGAAGAATGCAACTTGTTTTTTCTTTGTACTTTCTGCAGGTAAAAATGAAGGACGATCTTTCATTGCTTTCATTTTAGGGACTTTTGGTAAAACGAGATCCATCGTTGCAAGTGTTTCAGGGAATAACTTCATAATACCTGTTTTATGTGTTAGCGTTTGTAAACCAGAACGTTGATAAAATCCGATTAGTCCGGTTAATGTTCGCATTCGATTTTGATGGGGGAATAATCCTTCAAAAACGACTTTTCGAACAGCTTTCACTGGCATTGAGAATTTTTTATTTTGATTAATAATATCTCGAGCTTCTTCTAATAAATGTCCATAATTTACACCAGATGGACAAACAGGCTCACAAGCACGGCAACCAAGACAAACGTTTAATGTATTTTCAACATCTTCATCTGGTTCGATTAAACCATCAACGACTGCTTTCATTAATGCGATACGTCCGCGCGGTGAATGTGACTCTTTATATCCGGATTGAATGTAGGTAGGACAAGTAGGTAAACAAAAACCGCATCGCATACAGTTTAGTAGCTCATCTTCACTTAATCGTTTTTTAAATTCTTTTTGAATATTTTCTTTATTTAATGTGGTCATCGCTCAACCACCACTCTTTTTCGAGTGTCTTTCGCGAACATTTTTCCAGGATTCATAATGTTATTTGGATCAAAAGCTTGCTTTATTCCTTGCATAGCTGCAATACCTTCTTTACCTAATTTCATTTCTAAATATGGAGCTTTCATCGCACCAACACCGTGTTCACCAGTAATTGTGCCACCAAGTTCAATTGCTTTTGCAAATATTTCAGCAAAAGCTTGTTCAGCTCGGTGCATTTCTTCTGCATTACGAGCATCTGTCATACAAGTTGGATGTAAGTTACCATCACCAGCGTGTCCAAACGTACAAATAGGAATATTATATTTTTTTGCAATGGCATTAATTGCTTCAACCATCGGAGCGATTTGTGAACGTGGTACAGTCGCATCTTCTAATATTGTAGTAGGTTTTAATCGTGCGAGCGCTGATAGAGCACTACGGCGAGCAGTACGAAGCGCATCTGCTTCTGTTTCATCTTTTGCAATGCGAACATCAACTGCATTCATAGAGCGGCAAACGTTAGCCATGTTTTCAATATCTCGATTGACTACTTCGGGCGGGCCGTCTTGTTCGATTAATAAAATTGCTTTTACATCTGTAGGTAAACCGATTTGCGCAAACTCTTCTACTACTTCAATTGTCGGTTGGTCTAAAAACTCCAGGGTTGCTGGAATGATTTTATTTGCAATCATAGAAGAAACAGCACGTGCAGCTTCATTAATATCTTCATATAATGCAAGCATTGTTTTCTTTGTTTCAGGTATAGGAACAAGTTTTAATATAGCTTCTGTTACCACACCAAGTGTTCCTTCAGAACCGATAAATAAACGAGTTAAATCGTAACCTGCTACATCTTTTGCTAATTTACCGCCAGTGCGAATAATATCACCATTTGGTAAGACAAGTTCAAGCCCCATTACATAATCACGTGTTACGCCATATTTCAAACCGCGTAATCCACCTGAGTTTTCATTAATATTGCCGCCGATTGTAGAAATTTTCATCGAGCTTGGATCTGGTGGATAAAATAAACCTTTTTCTTCTACCGCTTTAATAATATCAAGTGTAATGACACCAGCTTGTACAGTAATTGTTAAGTTTTCTTCATCAATTTCTAAAATATTGTTCATATGGCGGAAAATAAGGACGATACCGCCTTCAAGTGGACATGTACCTGCGCAAAGGTTTGTTCCAGACCCGCGCACATATACAGGAATTTTGTGAGTGTTACATATTTTTAACACTTCAGCTACTTCATTTGTATTACGAGGAGCAATGACTGCATCAGGTATTGCTTGGAAGTTTGGAGTGGCATCATAACTATAAGTTAAACGACCCATATTGGATGTATCTACATTATCTTCGCCAACAATAGATACGAATGAATGAATAATTTGCTTTTCTAACATTGGAAATCCCCCTCAAACTGTTAACGTTTTTAGTTATAATAAACAACGTGGTAACAGTGCTTTCATTATAATGATAAAAAAGTCGAGGGATTCTTTCTATGTGTAATCATCTGAAGATTAATCTGTTTTATCCTTCTTTTTTGTATGATTATCTAATAGGAGGAGTGCGAAGTATAAAACGTTTAAGTCTTTGAATTGCTTTGGATCAAGTCCTGTATGTTCTTCAATCTTTTTTAGCCTGTAATGTAATGTGTTAATGTGTATATGTAATTGTTTAGCCGTCTGTTTATAAGATTGGTTATAATCGATAAATAAGCGTAAAGTGTGCATAAGCTCAGGAAATGATAGTAAGTTCTCGATGGTACGCTCTAGAAATTGTTCGCGCGTTTCGGCAGAAATATCTTGTAAACACATTTCTAAACGTAAATCTTCATTAAATACAATTTTTTTCGTTTCCAATGATACAGAAAGAGCGCGTAATGCTTGTTCGTAACATATGTTCATATTGTTTGAGGTAACTGTTTGTCCAATCCCGATATATAAAGGAATCGAAAATAAAGTTTCGCAGTCTTGTTTTAACCGTTTTAAAAATTGATAAGTTTGCTCTTTGGAGCTCGTTGCTGTAAATAAAATAAAACGATCATTTCCCCAACGAACAAATAGATGCTCTTTTGTTAAAATATTACGTATGTGTTGCCATATTTTACGCTGGAGCATCGTGTCATTTTTGCCAATAGAAAACAAAATAAGTTGTTTTTTCTTATATAAATCAATGCCAAGTGTTTTGGCGCGATCAAGAAAACTCGGGGACCACTCTGTATTTTGAAGCCAATCAAAGACGAAAGCTTCATAAGAACGGTGCTCAAGTTCTAGTTGCTCTAAAAAGTAGTTTTCATGAATTAATAATTCGGTCATCTTACGCAATATTTCGCCGTAGCGTGAAATATTTTCAGGTTCTCCTGTAATTCCAATGACACCAATTACTTCATCATGAAATAATAAAGGAAGATTCATCCCAGCCTTTACACCTTGCAATCGCCTTTCATCTTCTTTTGTAATGATGACGGTTTTCTTTTGTTTGGCGCAGCGGAGTGCACCTTCATGAAATTGACCAATTCTTTCTGTATCTGTACTTGCGATAATAACGCCTTCTATATTAATGATAATAATATTTTCTGTAATTAGTCTGCGTACTTCTCGTACAATTTTATTCGCTAAATCAGGAAATAGCATAATTGACACACCTCAAATTCTATTTGTTGTACATTATATATGTAAATGCAGTAAGAAAGGAAAATTTCACACTTTCCACACATTTATTTGTTATTTTACAATTATAACGAAATCATCCGAAGATGGAGGGAATCTTTTGAGAAAGTATGTTTTTCTTCTCTGTTTTTTATTTCTATTAGTAGGGTGTCAAGGAAGTTCATATACACCAATTGCTAAAGATAAAAATGTTATTATAACAACGAATATAAAAGAAGGCAGTATTAGTTTTATTGATAAAAAAGATAAAAAGTTAATCACGACATGGGAACTAAATGAGCCAATGGCCGGAATCACACTGCTTCCAAACGGTGAGGAAATACTTGTATACGGTAAGCAATTAGAATATATGTATGTATATTCACTAGCGGAAGGAAGGCAAGTAGGAAAATATAAAACTGGAAAGGGCATTGTAAATGTGGTCGTATCAGAAGATAAAAAACAATTATTTGCTGCCGATCAAAATGTTCAAAAGGTAAGGTTCTTTACGATAAATGGGAAAGAGACAGGAAATGTTTCAACAGGCAAAGGACCTATAACGATGGTAGAGTATCATAATCGGTTATCTGTATTAAACTTTTATGATACGAAACTAACGACAATTGATACGAAGAAAAAAGAGGTTGTTCAATCCTTTATGATTCCACCAGCATCAACAGGAGCAACGATTAGTCCTGATGGGAAAGAAATATGGATTGGCGGACATGGTGATGGAAATCAAGTAAATGAGAAAGTGTTAGTGTATTCTTTGCAGGATGGAGAAATGGTACGTTCTTTACATGCTCCATTTATGCCTGTGAATATAACGAAGGATAGTAAGTACGTATATGCATTAAGTCATGGGTCGAATACACTTAGAAAGTTTGATATTAGCACATATAAAGAAATAGCTTCTGTAGAAGTAGGATCGAATCCATTTGCATTTTTGGAGAGCGGAGCAGAAGGATATGTAGCAAGTTATGATAGTGATGAAGTGTGCGTTATGGATATGAAGAATTTAAAAATAAAACAAACAATTAAAGTCGGAAAAGGACCGTTTCAACTCATAGAGAGGGAAGGGAAGGACAATGAATAAATATAGAGTGCTAGTTGTAGATGATGAAAGTGATATGAGGCAGCTTGTTGGAATGTATTTGGATAACTTCGGATATGAGTGGGGAGAAGCTGAGAATGGAAAAGAGGCTCTTAAAAAACTAGAAACGGATCATTATGATTTCGTTGTATTAGATATTATGATGCCAGAAATGGATGGCCTTTCAGTTTGTAAAGAAATTAGAAAAACGTCAGATGTGCCGATTATATTTTTAACCGCAAAAGGTGAAGAGTGGAATAGGGTGAACGGCTTACGTATGGGAGCAGATGATTATATTGTAAAACCGTTTAGTCCTGGTGAATTGGTTGCCCGTATGGAAGCTGTGTTAAGAAGATATACAAAGCAAGAACAGCAAGAAGAGATTCAATTCGGACCAATTCTTATCAATGAAAAAAGTAGACGAATCGAGGCGGATGGTGAGTCGATTTCTCTTACTGTAAAAGAGTTTGATTTACTATATTTTCTTTGCCAGCATACAGGACAAGTATTTAGCCGGGAGCAATTACTTGAAAAGGTATGGGGATATGATTATGCCGGAAGTACAAGAACAGTAGATACGCACGTGAAAACGATGCGCTTGAAGCTTGGAGAAAGTGGAAACTACATTCAAACTGTTTGGGGTGTAGGCTATAAATTCGAGGTGTAACGTATGTTTACGATGGTACAAAAACTTTGGCTTACAGTAGTATGTGCAGTATGTGTAACAGTGTCCTTTCTTTATTTCGTATCTTTATACTCGTATGAAAAACTATACGTTGATAATTTAAAAGGCTCATTAGTAATGGAAGGAAAAAATCTTGCTGCTCAATATGATAAGCACGAAGGAATATCAACTTTTGAAGAGAAAGTAAGGTCGTTTGATCAAATATCTAGTTCAGACGTTATTTTCGTGTCTAATCCGCGTGATTTAAGCGCATGTTTGCCTTTTGATGTGCATCATCATTCCCTTATAAGTGAAGGAGATAGGCAAACACTATTAGATGGGAAAACTGTGACAAAAATAGGATATGAAGAACATTTTGACCGTAATATTATGGGGGTTGTCATCCCTGTATTGGAAAATAAAAAATTAGTCGGAATTGTCTATTCGTATATTCCTTTAAAAAGTATAAAAGACTTAATTTATGATATGGGTCTTATTTTAGCACCATTAGCAATTGCTATGATTTTAATTACTATATGGGTTGGAAGAAAAATTATAATTGCAATTACGAAGCCACTTTCGCAAATGGAACGGGTTGCAAATCATTTGGCTACGGGAGATTTCTCGGAGCGGATTACAGTTTCTTCAGAGGATGAGATTGGACGACTAGGAAAAGCATTTAATAAAATGGCCAATTCATTAGAAACAGAAGATGTAAAGCGTAAGGAATTTTTAGCAAATGTTTCGCATGAACTTAGAACACCACTTAGTTATATAAAAGGGTATAGCGAGGCTATTTTAGATGGCGTTGCTAAGGGACCGCAGCAGGAAAAAGTAACGCAGCTAATTCATAAAGAAGCAGGTCGTATGCAGCGTCTCGTTCATGACTTGTTAGACTTAGCACAATTAGAAGGTGAGCACTTTCCGTTAAAGAAGCAACCTATCGTTTTTTCACAGCTGATTGAAGACGTATTAGATACGTATGAGATTAAGTTTATAGAAAAGGAACTTCATATTTCAACCAATTTAAATCCAGAGATCATTGTCATGATTGATGAGGATCGTATGCAACAAGTGCTTCATAATGTGTTAGATAATGCGATACGGTATACAAATCAAAACGGAAATATCGTTATAACTTTAGAGCAAATCGATGATTACTGTGAATTGAAAATACAAGATACAGGAATTGGAATTGATATAGAGCATTTAGAAAATCTTGGAGAGCGCTTTTACCGAGTTGATAAAGCGAGAAGTCGTCAACATGGTGGAACAGGCTTAGGTCTTGCTATTGTGAGACAAATTGTCCATATACATGGTGGACAGTGGCGAATTGAAAGTGAAAAAGATAAAGGAACAACGGTTATTATTAAACTGAATGTACAGGATGAGGTGGGCATGTTCTAATTTTTAGGACATGTTCTTTATATTGAAGGGAATATTTATCCCGCTATTTGCCGAGCAGTAAGATCCCCACCTCAAAATTCAACGGAAGCAAAGAAGTTAGGTGGGGAATGAACAAGACCCCTACTGATTAAAGTTTCACTTTATACGTAAAAATATAAATTAATATGTAATAAATATCAAAAATTTGACTATTTTATGAACAAAACATTTGTACTTCTTATCAATTCGGTCTAAAATAGTTATGATGCAAAGTTCTTATAAATCGTTTCAATTGTTGTTTGGAAGATACTGAGGTGATTTAACTGGAGTACAAATCTATTAAACCGAAAAAAATTTACGAAGAAGTATCTGAAGCTATTTTAACAATGATTAAAAATGGTACGTTAAAACCTGGTGACAAACTACTCCCTGTGCATCAATTAGCTGAGCAGTTTCAAGTTGGCAGATCTGCTGTTCGTGAAGCGCTAAGTGCGCTAAGAGCGATGGGCTTAATTGAGATGAAACAAGGAGAAGGTACATATGTGAAGAACTTCGATTCTTCTTCATTAACGAAATCATTAAACAATAGATTATTAATGAAGAAAGAAGATATTTTGAATTTATTAGAAGTACGAAAGGTGCTTGAAGTGGGGGCAGTTCGAGTAGCGGCGGCAAAACGTACGGAAGATAATTTACAAAATATGAAACATTGGTTAGATGAAATGGCAAAGAGCATTGGAGATGAAAAGGCTGGCGAAAAAGCCGATTTTCAATTTCATATGGGAATTGCAGAGTCTTCGCATAATAACATTTTGCTTGAACTCATGAATCATGTTTCAGAGATGATTGCTGAAACGATTGGTGAATCAAGACGCATTATTTTATATGGTGAACAAACGACATCAGAACGACTTATAGAAGAGCATCAAGTTATATATGATGCGGTGTTAAAACAAGATGTAGAATTAGCGCAGCAAGCAATGCTAGATCATTTAACAAATGTAGAACATATTGTCACAGGTAAAAACGATATAAATTCGTAATTTAATCTTTTAAAAATTTAATTTTCTGATAAAATAGAGAAAGATTAAGTAAGCGTTTTCTTTAGAAGAGGGAGAGGATAGGCCATGGTTGAGCCTATTTCTTCTCTACTCAGTCATCTGATGACCATATGTTTGTTGGTGAAGTTGTAAAAAGGGGGAGTAATAGTTATGAAAGTTACTTTATTTGTTACTTGTTTAGTCGATATGTTTGAAACAAATGTCGGCAAAGCAACAGTTGAAGTGTTGGAGCGTTTAGGTTGTGAAATTGAATTTCCAGAAGCACAAGTTTGTTGTGGCCAGCCTGCTTATAATAGTGGCCATGTAGAAGCAGCAAAAGAAGCGATGAAACATATGATTGAAACTTTCGAAGATGCAGAATATATTGTTACGCCATCTGGTTCGTGTGCGACAATGTTTCATGAGTATCCGCATGTTTTCAAAGATGATCCAAAGTGGGCTAAACGTGCACAAAAAGTTGCTGATAAAACTTATGAATTTACACAGTTTATTGTAGATGTTTTAAAAGTTACAGATGTTGGTGCAAGTTTACCAGGGATAGCTACTATTCATAAATCATGTCATATGACACGTATGCTCGGGATAAAAGAAGCACCAGGAATTTTATTATCAAATGTAAAAGGATTAACTGTGAGAGATTTGCCAAACGTGCAAAATTGTTGCGGGTTTGGGGGAACGTTTTCAGTTAAGATGACTCCAATTTCTGAGCAAATGGTAGACGAAAAAGTAGATAGTGTAATGGAAACAGGTGCAGATTATTTAATCGGTGCAGATTGTGGGTGTTTGTTAAACATTGGCGGACGTATTGAGCGTTTAGGAAAAGAAGTAAAAGTAATGCATATTGCTGAGGTACTGAATAGTCGCTCATGAAGGGGGAACATAAGCTATGTCTATGAAAATCAGTGAGAAAAAATTTAATGATCGCGTTGGTGATGGAATTCAAGATTCGTTTATGCGCGGAGCAGTTTCTTCTGCACAAACGCGTTTATATACGAATCGCTTAAAAGCCGCAGATGAATTAGGAAACTGGGAAGAGTGGCGAGAACTAGGTGAACAAATTCGTCAACATACATTAGAAAATCTTGATTATTATTTAATGCAGTTAAGTGAAAATGTATCAAAAAGAGGCGGACACGTGTACTTTGCGAAGACGAAAGAGGAAGCAGCAAAGTATATTCAAGACGTTGCCAAAAAGAAACAAGCGAAAAAAGTAGTAAAATCAAAGTCGATGGTAACAGAAGAAATCAGTATGAACCATGCGCTTGAAGAGATTGGCTGTGAAGTGTTAGAGAGTGACTTAGGAGAGTATATCTTACAAGTAGATAACGATCCACCTTCACATATTATTGCACCTGCACTTCATAAAAATAGAACGCAAATTCGCGATGTATTTAAAGAAAAACTAGGATATGAAAATTCTGATGACCCGTATGAAATGACAAAGTTTGTTCGTAAACAACTTCGTGAGAAATTTATGGATGCAGAAATTGGTGTAACTGGGTGTAACTTTGCTGTTGCAAATACTGGCTCTCTTTGTTTAGTAACGAATGAAGGTAATGCAGATCTTGTTATGTCAATTCCGAAAACACAAATTGCGGTAATGGGTATGGAACGTATGGTTCCGACAATGGAAGAATTAGATGTTTTAGTTGGTTTACTATGTCGTAGTGCAGTAGGCCAAAAATTAACAAGTTATGTTACAGTAGCAGGACCAATTCAAGAAGAGGAAGTTGATGGACCTGAAGAATTCCATTTAGTTGTTGTTGATAATGGTCGCTCTCAAATTCTTGGATCTGAATTCCGTTCAGTATTACAATGTATTCGTTGCGCTGCTTGTGTTAACGTATGTCCTGTATATCGTCACGTTGGTGGACATTCATATGGATCGATTTACTCAGGGCCAATCGGTGCGGTATTAACACCGCTTCTAGGTGGATATGATGATTACAAAGAGCTTCCTTATGCATCTAGTTTATGCGGAGCATGTACAGAAGCTTGTCCAGTAAAAATTCCATTGCATGATTTATTATTAAAACATCGTCAAGTCATCGTTGAGCAAGAAGGTCGTGCACCACTTGCAGAAAAACTAGCGATGAAAATGTTTAGTATGGGTGCTTCTTCAGCTGCTTTATATAAAATGGGTTCAAAAATGGCACCAGCGGCAATGAGTCCATTTACATCTGGTAATCGTGTATCAAAAGGTGTTGGACCACTTAAAAACTGGACGGATATTCGTGAATTTCCAGCTCCAAGTAAAGAACGATTCCGTGATTGGTATAAAGATCATAAGAAAGGCGGGGATAAATAATGACAGGATTAATTCAAAACCGTGATGCCTTTCTAGATAACATTGCAAAAGAACTTGGACGCGCGCGTAAAACAGAAGGTGTAGAGCGTCCAGTATGGAAAAGTAATGTGAATATAGAAACGTTAAAAGATTATTCACAAGAAGAATTACTAGAAGTGTTTAAAAAGCAATGTACAAACATTCATACAAATGTAGTAGAAACGACAAATGACCGTTTAGGTGAAGACCTTCAAAAAGTAATCATGGAAAACGGCGGGGGACCTATTTTATTATCAGCAGATGAGCGTTTTGATGCATATGGTTTAACATCTTTATTTAAAGAAGAACTTCCAAAGCGAGACATTGAAGTAAACGTATGGGATCCAGAGAGAAAAGACGAAAATATGCGTTTAGCTGAAAAAGCGAATATTGGTATTGCATTTAGTGATTATACATTAGCTGAATCTGGTACAATTGTTGTACAAAGCCATAAAGGGCAAGGACGTTCTTTACACTTTTTACCGACTGTATATTTTGCTATTATTCCACGTGAAACACTTGTGCCTCGTATTACACAAGCGGTTCAGGATATGAACTCACGTGTAGAAAATGGGGAGACAGCGGCATCTTGTATTAACTTTATTACAGGGCCAAGTAACTCGGCTGATATTGAGATGAATCTTGTTGTCGGAGTACATGGACCATTAAAAGCAGTATATTTCATCGTATAAAAGAGGGGAAAGCAGGCCGGAAAATGGCCTGCTTTTTTAGTAGAATAAAGGATAATATGAAGTAGAAGTTCTCTCCTTTTTTTGCTATGTTTTTTGGGAAAGGAGAGGAAGGGATGTTCACTTATTTATATGCACTGTTAGCAGGGATGGTGTTTGGTTCTTTTTTTATGTTAGTTGCGATGAGGATTCCATTAGGTGCGTCTATCATTACCCCGCGTTCACATTGTTATTATTGCAAATATGTGCTAAGGCCAAAAGAATTAATCCCCATCATTTCATTTTATATACAAAGAGGCTGTTGTACGAATTGTAAGAGAAAAATTCCAATTATGTATGTAGCATTTGAATGTATAACAGGAAGTATATTTCTTCTTACCGTGTATATGATTGGAATAGAACGAGAGCTTATTATCATTTTATCCCTTTTTTCGCTACTTCTTATTATTTCAGTTACAGATTACTTATATATGTTAATTCCTGATTGTATTTTAATTTCGTTTGCCGTTTTACTCATTCTTGAAAGTGTTTTTGTACAATTAGTTACTTGGACAGATAGTATAGTTGGTAGTGGTTTTATATTCATTTTGTTATATTGCATGCAAAAGATATATCCAGAAGGGCTTGGCGGAGGAGATATAAAACTACTTTCGTTACTTGGGTTTATAGTAGGAGTGAAGGGAGTTTTTATCGTTTTATTTTTAGCGTCTTGTTTCAGTCTTTGTTTCTTCGGGATTGGTATCGTATTAAAACGTATAGAAGTACGAAAACCAATTCCATTTGGTCCTTTTATTAGTCTTGCGGCAATATGTTATGTATTGGCCGCATATTCAAATTAGAGAGGGAATAGAAAATGAACGTATATATGGATGATCAAAGAAGTTGCCCGTTCGGGTATGTGCCCGCAACTACAGTAGAATGTGCCTTGCAAATGGTCCGGGATTATGATGTGAATATTCTTTCCCTTGATTTTAATATGGGGTGGGGAGCAAAAAATGGACTGGATTTTGTAGAAGCTTTTTGTACAGAGGGGTTATATGTAAATGAAATTCACCTTCATACGAATGATATCATCGGTATGCACAAGATGAAACAGAGAATGGATAAGGGAAAGGAAGAAGGAGAAATTAATCCTCACCTTGTTGTTAAATACGTGGGAAGCTAAAAACTCCAAAGTAAAACTTTGGAGTTTTTAATGTTTCATATGTGCTTGTAAAGGAATAATCTCTTCTTGTTGAGTTGCTGCGATTTCAGTTTCTTCCTGTTGAACTTCAGGTGTTTTCTTTGTTAAGTAGTGGTATACCATACCGACAAATACTGATCCGCCAATAATGTTACCGATTGTAACAGGAATTAAGTTATGAATAGCACCTGAAAAAGAAATTGTCTCAGGATGCGGTGAAACTAAAGATAAAGCAAAGAGTGACAAGTTTGCAATACTATGTTCGTAACCAGATAAGAAGAATGTGAAAACAAGTAGCATCATGACCATTATTTTTGCTGTGTCGCCTTTAACCTGAGATGGTAAGAAGCAAGCAAGACATACGAGCCAGTTACATAAAATGGCTTTAAAGAATAGCTGCATTGTAGGTGTGTTCATCTTTCCTTCAACGACTTTATTCATTAAGTGACCGTGATCAATTGCTTCAAAAATTCCAGTTGCGTAAAATAGTAAGGCAAAGAATAACGCGCCGGCTAAGTTACCTGCATAACAAGCAACCCAGTTACGAAGTGTATCAGAAATCGTTGTTTCTTTCCTTAAAGTTGCTACAGTAAAGTACATTGTGTTTCCAGTAAACAATTCAGCACCGCCATATATAATAAGTACGAGAGCAATCCCGAAAAACATAGAAGCAGCTAAATAAGTTGCTGGTGAATCTGCAATGTGAAAAAAGTTACCTAATTTAAAACATAGTACAATAATAAAACCGATATAAATACCCGCAAGTGCAGCACGAATGAAATATTGCATTGGGTTTGTATCTAGCATTTTCTTTTTGCTTTTAGCCAGTTTGACAACATAATCTAGTCCTTGTTCTAGCATGAGTAATACGCTCCTTTAGTAAATCTTCTATAAATACTCCTTATATGAATAAAGTACATGGAATTGTTCTCACTTTCAATAAGTTTGTGCAATGTTTCACAAAAAGGACATACATACGTTAAGAAAACGTTTACAAAAGATAGTATAATGGAATTTTTTCTGGACATTGAGAGGAAGAAAGGAAAAAGAAAAAGCGCTGTAATTACAGCGCTTTTTCGTCTAAATTCTTTTCTACTTTTACTTCTACTTCTTTTGAGAAGAACCAACCACCAACTGCGATTCCGACTAATACAATCCAGAATGTAAGCTTCCACGGAGTGGATTCTGGGAATGAATGTGGAATTACATTTAATGCAGGGTGTGCTAATGTATAAACTGCTAGCTTCACACCAACCCAACCTACAATTAAGAATGCTGCAGTTTCAAGTCCTGGTTTACGTTTTAAGATTTGTACGAAAGCAGTTGCTGCAAATCGCATAATGATTAATCCGATAAGTCCACCTACAAAGATAACAACGAATTGCCCAGTATCTAGACTACCAATTGTACCTAATCCTGTTTTTGGTAAAGTCATTGCTAGTGCAACCGCAGCTAAAATTGAATCAACTGCGAAGGCGATATCAGCAATTTCAACTTTAAATACAGTCCACCAAAAGTTCTCTTGTTTTTTCTTTGCTTCTTTTTCTTCTGTTTCTTCATCTGTATTCTTTTTAACATATGTTTTAAATAAGTGATTACCAGCGATAAACATAAGGTAGATGGCACCGATTGCTTGCACTTGCCATACATCGACTAAGAACGAAATCATAAATAACGATCCAAATCGGAAAACAAATGCCCCCGCTAATCCGTAAAATAGTGCTTTCTTTCGTTTTTCTTCTGGTAAATGTTTTACCATAATTGCAAGAACAAGAGCGTTATCAGCCGCTAAAATCCCTTCAAGTGCAATTAGGATGAGTAATACCCAACCATACTCCAATAATAATGATACATCCATGTACATTCTCCTATCATCTCTATAAGTTCTAAATAAGTGAAGAATTTCCCCACTATTTAGTTTCCCCATACTCCTGCCTATTAACTTTGGAAGAATTTGGAAGTGAATACAAAAAAGACCTCTGCCGTTAATAGGCAAAGGTCTTGCTAGACATATGTAATAAAAATGCCAACAAAGCCGGAAGAACTAAGTTCTACGTAATGACGACTTTGTTTCCAAGAAATATTCTTGGACGCTACTCCCCTTTGGAGATATGTTATTGTATTCTCATTATATGGATAATTTATACGGTTGTCAACCTGTTAAAATATCTTCATTAGGATATTTTATTTTCCGGTTCTTTTTACGAGCAAATGAAAAAGCCAATGTTAAAGGACCCATTTTCCCAAAAAACATCATAAAGATAATAATAGCTTTTCCGATTATAGTTAAGTGAGGTGTTAAGTTCATACTGAGGCCAACAGTCCCAAATGCTGAAAATACTTCGAAAGCACTCATCAATAGAGGAACTCGCTCAGTAATACTCAAAATTAAAATAGCAAAAAAGATAAATGAAATGGAAATAATAGTAATGGTTAATGATTTGACAATGAGAGTATCTTTAATGGATTTTTTAAATACGACAATATCCTCTTGTTCTTGTAAAAATTTAAATACGCCAAAAAATATGATTAAAAATGTTGTTAACTTAATCCCACCACCCGTTGAAGCACTACCAGCACCAATAAACATAAGGAGCATCATTAATAGGAGGGAAGGTTTTGACAATGTAGAAATATCAACAGTATTAAACCCGGCAGTTCGTGTTGAAATTGCTTGAAAATAAGAGGCCATTCCTTCTTCAAATGGGGTAAAACCTCTCATAGAAAGGGAGTTATGGAACTCGAATATAAAAATAAAAAGGGTAGCAATAATGTTGACGATTAGAGTAGAAGTGAGCATAAGTTTTGAATGTAGTGTAAGGTTTTTAAAGTTTTTCTTTCTTTTTATGTCTACAATTACTGTAAAACCAATTCCACCTAAAATGATGAGAGAGGAAATGACGAAATTGACAAGAATGCTATGAGAATGGGACATTAAATTATCGCTCCACACAGAAAAACCAGCATTGTTAAAGGCTGAGATTGAATGGAAAAAACTATAATAGATCCCTTTGGCAACCCCATATTTTGGTACCCATTCAAAAGAAAGAATTAAAGTAGCGATACATTCGACTGTAAAAGAGAATAAAAATAATGCTTTGGCAAGACGGATAACGCCGCCGATATTCGTTTGATTTAATGCTTGTTGCAATAAAATACGGTTTTGAAGACCGATTTTTCTTCCGAGCATAATGGCAATTAAGACCGCAAAGCTCATAATGCCAAGCCCGCCAACTTGTATAAGCGTTAAAATGACACATTGTCCAAATAAAGTAAACACTTTTCCAGTATCCACAACACCAAGCCCAGTAACAGTACAAGCGGAAACGGTTGTAAATAAGGCATCGAGCCATGAAATGGACGTTGTCGTAGCAATTGGCAGTTTTAATAAGCATGTGCCGACAACTGATAATACAATAAAAGATAAAGTAAGAACGCGGGGAGGGCTCATGCTAATATTAATCCGTTTCATGTCACATATTGCTCCTTTCGTTTTGCTTTGATTAGTATGTGAAAAAGCACTGTTATGTATGTTGAAAATAGAAAGAGGCAGATAATATCTGCCTCTAAGCCATATGTTATATTATTATCCACGTAATTGTTGTTGAGCTAAAGCAACAAGACGTTTTGTTACTTCACCGCCAACTGAACCGTTAGAACGAGATGCTGTATTAGAACCTAAGCTTACACCAAATTCTTGTGCAATTTCATATTTAAATTGTTCAAGCGCTTGTTCTGCACCTGGAACTAATAATTTGTTTGTTTTTACCATGTTGATACACATCCTTATGAGTAGTCCAGTTCAGCTAAGTTCTTATCTAAACTGGTAACGTTATTTTATGTGGAAACGACATACTCATACGCGGAAGTAATCGGTGCGATTAGAAGTTCTTGGATAGAAAAAAAGAGTAGCAAATTTGCTACTCTTTTTTCAGTATTGTCGCTGTACCTTCCACGACAATATCATCCGATTGATTATATATGTTTGTTTGCAACGTAATGATTTTTTTATCGTCACGCTTCTTAATAACCTCTGCCACAACGCGAAGTGTATCACCGATTTTGACAGGGGCACGGAATGAAACGTTTTGGGATAAATAAATCGTATTTTTGCCTGGGAGTTTCGTTCCAAGGATGGTAGAAATAAAACTCGAAACGAGCATACCGTGAGCAATACGTTCTTTAAACATTGTCGTTTTTGCAAAAGAATCTAAAATGTGAATAGGATTCACATCTCCAGTCAATTTTGCAAAATTGATAACATCTTCATCTGTAATTGTTTTTGTAAGGGATGCTTGATCACCGACTTGAATCTCATCATAACGAAGCTCCGGAACAGTTTGTGCTTCTTGAAATGGATTCATTTTGTCCTCCTTCTTTTCCATATCGAAAAATGTTAGCCATCTTGATGTAGTAGGAGGAAGAAAGAGTTTTGTTTGTGCTGCAGTTAGCTCCCACATTTTTCTTACTTGATGGAAGTAAATAGATTTTTTGAGTTTTCCTCGAACTTTTTTGCGAGTTCCAACTGTTTTGACTTGAACTCTTCCAAAAAAACCTCTAACTGTTTTTGAGCCTCTTCACGTTGTAATTGTTGTTGCTCAATAAATTGTTTTGTTGTTTCTTCAAATTGACCGCTTGTTTGTGTAAGAATTGACAAAGATGTTTTTGTAGGAGAAACAGTAAGCTGCTGCATATGAGCAGAAAGTTCCTTCCACTTGTCTTGCCACTCGTTAATTTGATCATTTAAGGAGTTACCAGTTAATTGTTTCACGTAATCTGTATATTGGTTATTGAACTGAGCAGTGATTTGTTGTAGTTCTTTTTCTAGTTCATCTACTCCTGATGTTAATTTATGCAAAGCGTCTTGTTGTTGTTTTAATGTTTCTAAAGTAAGTTGCTCTAATTGTTTCCCAGCTGAAGAGAAAAGGGAAAGTGATTGAGACCAGTTTTTCCAAAATGCATCGACTAATTCGTATGGTTTAGTTTCCATTGTTTGACCCCCAAATGTTTTTTTGCATATTGTGAACGCAGATTACTCTGCTGTACCACCAGGTGAAGATGAAGAATCCTTTTCATCCTTTTCTGGAGAAGTAGAAAATGGAAAGAATGCATTGGTGTATAACGTGAAAAACGTTCGCAACATATTTTGATAATGTTCAAAAGAAGTCGCACATGTTGTTAAATATTGCTCTCCATATTCAGTTAAAGAATAAATTCTTTTTGCCGGCCCTCCATCGCTTGTATCCCAAGTAGAAGAAATAAGGTTTTCTTTTTCTAATTTGCGTAGTGTTCTATAAACATTACCTTGGTCAACAGAAGAAAAGCCGATATCCATTAGCATTTGAATAAGTTTGTAACCATGAAGACTCCAGTCTTTTAGACAGAGAAGTAAGAAGGGAACTAAGAAGTTTTTTGGCATGGAGTTTGGTTGTTTCGCTTGGTTGTTCTCCAAACTTTCGCGTTGTTCTGGTTCATTTTGTAGCATGATTGTGCATCACCTCATGAATCAGTTAGATGGAATTTTTTGCTTATAAGTGCAATTTACACCTATCTGTTTTTAAAGTCAACACATTTGTTAGAAAATAGAAAAAATAAAATATAGACTTGAAGTTTTATTCAGAATATTAGAAAATAGTGAATAGGTTGAATTGTTTCAAAAACGAAAAAGGGAGTGTAGGTAAAGTGATTGATCAAAAATTCGATCCACTACAAGCATGGAAAAATGCTTATGAACAAACCGAAACATTTTGGGGAAAAGCGCTCAATGAAACAATTAAAACAGAAGAATATTCTGCTTGGATGGGCAGCGTTCTAGATTTGAATTTGTTTTATCAAAAAGCATTAAATGATACGACAAAAAACTATTTAGAACAAGTAAATGTGCCGACGAAAGAGGATATCGCAAGAGTGGCTACGCTTGTTATTAACTTAGAAAATAAAGTAGATAACATTGAGGAGTTTCTAGAGGAGAAAGTAGATTCTTTAGGACAAGCTCCTACATTAAAGCGTGATGTGACGAAAGTGAAACAAGATATTCGTACGCTTGAAACAAAAGTAGATCAAATTTTAGAATTGCTAGAAAAGCAAAATGCAGTACTAGCTAAACTACAAGTACCTGTAAAAGAAGAGATAAAGCCTGCGAATAAGCCGGAAAATAAAAAATGATAAAAGCGCTTGTTTATAACAGGTAAAAGAGAGAGGGAGAAACTCTTTTCACGTGTAAACAGCGAAACATAATTATATAGGGACTCTACAGTATGAGTGCCAAAATGATTCATAACAATCGTTCACAAATTCATTTAAGGGGGAAAAGAAATGGTTCAATTAAATGGCAAAGTAGCAATCGTAACAGGTGGAGCAAAAGGGATTGGAAAAGCAATTACAGTAGCATTAGCACAAGAGGGAGCGAAAGTAGTTATTAACTATAATAGCAGTAAAGAAGCAGCTGAAAACTTAGTAAATGAACTAGGAAAAGACGGACATGACGTTTATGCAGTGCAAGCGGATGTTTCTAAAGTAGAAGATGCAAACCGACTTGTAGAAGAAGCTGTGAATCATTTTGGTAAAGTTGATATTCTTGTTAATAATGCTGGTATTACAAGAGATCGTACATTCAAAAAGTTAAATCGTGAAGATTGGGAGCGCGTAATTGACGTGAATTTAAGTAGCGTATTTAATACGACAAGCGCGGTTCTTCCATACATAACGGAAGCGGAAGAAGGAAGAATTATTAGCATTTCTTCTATTATTGGTCAAGCAGGTGGATTTGGCCAAACAAACTATTCAGCAGCAAAAGCGGGTATGTTAGGATTTACAAAATCATTAGCGTTAGAACTTGCAAAAACAAATGTCACTGTAAATGCAATTTGCCCAGGGTTTATTGATACTGAAATGGTAGCAGAAGTACCAGAAGAAGTACGTCAAAAAATCGTTGCAAAAATCCCGAAAAAACGTTTTGGTCAAGCTGATGAAATTGCAAAAGGTGTAGTATACCTATGCCGTGACGGTGCGTATATCACAGGTCAGCAATTAAACATTAACGGCGGATTATATATGTAATGAAGTAAGAAAAAAGTGCATATCCATAGCAGGAATGCACTTCTTTTTTTAAGAAGGAAATCGACCAAAAAGGAGATAAAAAAATGACTACATTCGCAACAGAATGGGAAAAGCAATTAGAGCTATACCCAGAAGAGTACCGAAAAGCATACCGCCGAGTGAAAAGGGCGAGTGAAATTTTATTACGTGAACCAGAGCCGCAAGTAGGATTAACGCCGAAAGAGGTTATTTGGACGAAGAATAAGACGAAGCTTTATCGCTACATTCCAAAACAAGAAAAAACACAAAGAGTTCCAATCCTGTTAATATACGCTCTTATTAATAAACCATATATTATGGATTTAACTCCTGGAAATAGTTTAGTGGAATATCTAGTGGATCGTGGTTTTGATGTGTATATGCTTGATTGGGGCACATTTGGTTTAGAAGATAGTCATTTGAAATTTGATGATTTCGTGTTTGATTATATTGCAAAAGCAGTAAAAAAAGTAATGCGAACTGCAAAATCGGACGAGATTTCTTTACTTGGTTATTGCATGGGTGGAACGCTAACTTCTATTTATGCAGCACTTCATCCGCACATGCCAATTCGTAATTTAATTTTCATGACAAGTCCTTTTGATTTCTCTGAAACAGGATTGTATGGTCCTTTATTAGATGAGAAATACTTCAATTTAGATAAAGCGGTTGATACATTTGGAAATATTCCGCCAGAAATGATTGATTTCGGAAACAAAATGTTAAAACCAATTACAAACTTTGTCGGTCCATATGTTGCTTTAGTAGATCGTTCAGAGAATGAGCGCTTCGTCGAAAGCTGGAGATTGGTTCAAAAGTGGGTTGGTGATGGTATTCCGTTCCCAGGTGAATCATACAGACAGTGGATTCGTGATTTTTATCAAAATAATAAACTGGTTAAGGGTGAACTCGTTATTCGCGGACAAAAGGTAGACCTTGCAAATATTAAGGCGAATGTCTTAAATATTTCCGGGAAACGTGATCATATTGCTTTGCCATGTCAAGTAGAAGCATTACTAGACCATATTTCTAGCACAGATAAACAATATGTATGTTTACCGACAGGGCATATGTCTATCGTTTACGGTGGAACAGCTGTAAAACAAACATATCCGACGATTGGAAATTGGCTTGAAGAGCGTTCTAATTAAAAATAAAAAAACATAGAAAGGAGAAATTTATATTTTAGGAGTATAATTATGAAACTTATGACTGGTAAGTTGTTTTGGAATACAGGGGTTTCTGTACCTTGTTATCAACTGTTAGAAAATGATATGATATGTGATGTGCTTGTAGTCGGGAGCGGCGAAGCCGGTGCTCATATAGCGCATTCATTAGCGAAAATTGGCATGAGTGTTACACTTATTGAAAAAAGAGCAATTGCGTGTGGTAGCACAGCTGCTAATACAGGCTTACTACAATTTCTTCATGATAAATCGTTAACCTCTCTTATCCATACATTTGGTAAAGACAAAGGGATACGAGCATATAAACTTTGTTATGAAGCGCTAAGAACAATGGAAGAGGCTATACCGACTCTTGATATTGATCCCCATTTTATTCCGCGAAATAGTTTATATTATGCAAGTAAAAGTGAGGATGTCTCATTTTTACAAGAGGAATATAATACGTTACAGAATTATGGATTTCCAGTTGAATATTTTACAGAAGCTGATATTAAGAAACGTTATTCTTTTGCAAAACAAGCAGCGTTATATACGCAAGGTGATGCTGAGGTGAATCCGTATTTATTAGCACATAGTTTTTTGCATAAAGCAAACCAAATGGGAGCTAATATATATGAACATACAGAGGCAATACATATAAAAAAACGCCAAAATGATTTAATTTGTTACACGAAAACAGGAAATCAAATTGTAGCAAAGAATATTATTATGGCGACAGGTTATGAAGCGCTTTTTGGAAAAAAAGAAAAAAATACAACAGTAGAAACTTCTTATGCAATTGTAACAAATGAAATAGATCAGTTTGAAGGCTGGCATGAGCAATCGTTAATTTGGGAAACGGCACGGCCCTACTTATATTTTCGAACGTATCAAAACCGCATTATTGTAGGCGGATTAGATGAAGCGATGCAAATTCAAACAATCGGTGATACGAAATTATTGCATAAGCGTGATATCCTTATTAATATTGTAAAAGAGATGTTCCCGCAGTATAAAAATATACAGGCAGACTACTATTGGGCAGCAGCATTTGGTGGTACTCATGATGGTCTCCCCATTTTAAAAGAAGACGAAAAGATACATAATTTATTTTACGCATTGCCGTATGGGGGGAATGGAACTGTATATGGAATGGTCTTTGCCAAATTATTTGAACAGTTATTTACAAATAAAGAAAGGGAAGATTTTTCTTTATTTAATCGATAGAAAAAAGGTAGCGAAGTGATGGAATGAGAGATATAAAAAAGTTTTTACAAAAATTACGTCCAGTACAACTCATTGTTTTATTTTATTTATTAGCAGTAGTTGTATCGGTAATCTTGCTTAGTTTACCGTTTGTTACGAAACCTGGTGTGAAATGGACATTTATAGATGCCCTTTTTACATCGGTTAGTGCGGTAAGTGTTACGGGACTGTCTGTTATTACGATTTCAGATACGTTTACTACAGCAGGAATTATTGTTTTAGCCCTTATTTTACAATTAGGCGGCTTAGGAATTATGGCGCTTGGTACATTTGTTTGGATCATTACGGGGAAAAAGATTGGTTTGCAAAGAAGAAGATTAATTATGGCAGACCATAATCAAGGAAATTTATCGGGTCTTGTAGAATTGATGCGTTCTATTTTAATTGTAATTATTTCGATAGAACTTATTGGAGCAATCCTATTAGGTACAAGATTTTTACTTTACTTTCCGACTTGGCAAGAAGCTTATTTTCACGGTTTCTTTGCAGCAGTTAGTGCGACTACGAACGGCGGATTTGATTTAACAGGACAATCGTTAATTCCGTATAAAAAAGATTATATTGTTCAAATGATTCATATGCTACTAATTATTTTAGGAGCAATTGGTTTCCCTGTGCTAATGGAAGTGAAACAATTCCTTAGTAAAAGAGGACAACAATTATTTCGTTTTTCATTATTTACAAAATTGACGACAACAACATTTTTTGCACTCGTTGTTGTTGGTACAATTATGATTTTTTTACTGGAGAGAAATCACTTTTTAGTAGGAAAGTCATGGCATGAAACGGTATTTTATACATTATTCCAATCTGTGACGACGCGAAGTGGTGGACTTGCTACGATGGATATACGTGAATTGTCACAACCGACGCTTTTATTTATGAGTATATTAATGTTTATAGGGGCATCTCCAAGTTCGGTTGGGGGCGGAATACGTACAACAACATTTGCTGTTAGTATATTGTCACTATACACCTTTGCAAGAGGCGGTAGAACAGTTAGAGTCTTCAAACGTCAGCTACATGAAGAGGATGTACTAAAAGCATCTGTCGTTATGACGATGGGGATTTTGTTATGTGCTACTGCGCTATTCATTTTATCTATTACGGAAAATGTACCGCTTATGAGCTTAATTGTTGAAGTTTGTTCTGCTTTCGGAACGACGGGATTATCAACAGGTGTTACGCCTGATTTAACAACTGTTGGGAAACTTGTACTCATTGTGCTTATGTTCATCGGACGCGTTGGTATTTTAACATTTATTTTAGCTAGTGGTGGAAGGGAACAACCACCTCGCTATAAATACCCGAAAGAGCGGATTATTATTGGATAGTATGAAACCATTCTACCTACGTTAGGTAGAATGGTTTTTTAGTCGTTAATTCCAAATTGTGGATGCATAAAAGCTTCATTTTTATTATCTGATTCGTTTTTTAGCAACTCTTGATTTTCTTCTGAAATCCACCCAATATCATTTGTAGGATGGATCCACTCATCGCCAGCCATAATGGCAGGATCTACTTCATCACTCCAATTGTTAAGCGGACTGTTCTCGGAATTATATTTACTGTCTCCAATTACAACATCATATTGATTCACAAAAGGTTGTTGCATCGTTTTTCCTGTTCCTTTAAAAGATGGAAAATTCATTTGATGCGGGAGCGTTTCGTCTAAAATTGGTGATTGAATCTTTTCTTTTTTCTTCAAAATCATCGCTCCTTTTTATAATGATTTCTTCATACGTAGTATTTCTATCGAACGCCTCTTATGTACTTGTTAACACTTGCCAGTAATAATTATTTTAAGTTGTTTCAAACTAGAGTAGAAAGTGATTTCTTGAGAGCAGGTGAATGTATTGGTAAAAAGAAAAGTGAAACAAAATGCGGCAATCAATAATAATAAAACTCCGAAAGAAAGCTTACCAGATGCAGAATTTGCATTAGAGTATGAAGGAGAAAATAGCGCAAAGTATGCTAATCGTAATTCGAAAAAAGGGAAACAAAAATGAGGCGTTTTTTACAAACGCCTCATTTTTTTGTGGGATTATAAAGGTTTTTTAAATTATTTGTAAATTTAGTGTTTTCTATTAGCAGAAAAATGCGAAAAAACATAGAAGTAGCAACGTATTACACAAAAACAAACAACAAACAAAAGATTAATGTTGGTTTAATACTGCTTTTACACTAGTTGTTTATATTTGAGTTGTACATAAGATTTGTAAAAGGAGAGAGAGACAGTGAAAAAAACAATCTTTAAAGCTGTAGCAACTGGAATGGTATTTTCGTTATTAATGGGGTGTGGTGCAAAGAAGGAGGAAAGTGCTGGAGCGAAAGTGAAAGATGACAAATTATCTGGATCATTAACTGTTTACACAGCAATTGAAGAAGAGCTTGTACCAATTTATCTTGATTCCTTTAAAAAGAAATATCCTGATGTGAAATTGAACATTGTACGTGATTCAACAGGAGTTATTACTGCGAAATTGCTAGCTGAAGGGAAAAATACACAAGCAGATGTTGTATGGGGAACTGCGGCATCAAGTCTATTAGCTTTAGATAAAAAAGATATGTTAAAAGGATACTCTCCAAAAGGAGCAGATCGTGTTCTTCCGCAATTTAAAGATGATAAGCAACCTGAAAAATGGGTAGGAAATACTGCATTTATGACGGGGATTGCTGTAAATAAAGAAGAGTTAAAGAAGAAAAATTTACCGATGCCAGAATCATATGAAGATTTAACGAAACCAGAGTATAAAGGAACACTTGTTATGCCACATCCAGCATCATCTGGAACAGGATTTTTAACAGTTTCTGCATGGCTACAAATCATGGGTGAAGATAAAGGCTGGGATTACATGAAGAAACTTCATGATAATATGGCAAGTTATACGCATTCAGGATCAAAACCAGCGAAATTAGCAGGAGCAGGTGAATATCCAGTCGGTGTATCAATGGTTTATAGTGCTTTAAAAGAGAAACAAAAAGGTGCACCAGTTGAAGTTGTACTGCCGAAAGAAGGATTAGGCTGGGAAGTAGAAGCGAACGCACTTATTAAGAAAGATAATGCGAAAAATGATAAAATAGCGCAAGCATTTTTAGATTGGGCAATTACTGATGATGTAATGAAGTTATACTTTGAGAAAAATGGATTTGCGACAATTAAAAATGATTATAAACTTCCAGAGGGGTTCCCGAAAGATGTTACTGAAAAATTATATAAAAAGAATGACTTTAAATGGGCAGCAGAAAATCGTGAAAAGATTTTAGAAAAATGGGAAAAAGAGTTTGGCCAAAAAGCAGAACCGAAAAAGTAAGTGAGTGGGAGAGAGAAAAATGAGCGAATATTTATCAATTCAACACATTCAAAAACAGTTTGATGCATTTACAGCGTTAAAAGATATTTCTTTTACTGTGAACAAAAATGAGTTTGTTTGTTTATTAGGCCCGAGTGGCTGTGGGAAAACGACGTTGCTTCGCATTTTAGCGGGACTAGAGGAACCAACGACTGGCAGTATAGCTGTGAATGGAAAAGATATTACAGAATTGCCTCCTGGAAAGAGAAACTTCGGAATGGTTTTCCAATCGTATGCTTTATTTCCGAATTTAACAGCACTTGAAAATATTGAATACGGCTTAAAGACAAAAAAATATGGGAAAGCAGAAGTGAAAGAGAAAGCGCTAGATGCGTTAAAACTTGTAGATTTGCTGAATGTAAAAGATAAATATCCTGCTCAAATGTCTGGTGGACAACAGCAGCGAGTAGCACTTGCACGTGCGCTCGCTCTGTCTCCAGATATTTTGTTACTCGATGAGCCGTTATCAGCTTTAGATGCAAAAGTGCGTGAAAAATTACGTAGGGAAATGCGTGATTTGCAAGAGAAAATAGGAATAACGACGATTATGGTAACGCATGATCAAGAAGAGGCATTAACGATGGCTGATAAAATTGTTGTAATGAATCATGCGGAAATTATGCAGATTGGAACACCAGAGGAGATTTATCAAAGACCAGCCAATCCGTTTGTGGCAGATTTTATTGGTTCTATTAATTTCTTTTCGAAAAATAACGAAGAACATGCAATTCGTCCTGAACATGTAACAATTGTACAAAAGGACGGTATTAAAACAGTTGTGGAAAGTATGGAATTTCGCGGATCTGTATATCGGACGGAAGTTCGAGTCGTAGAAGAAAACACACACCTTTATAATGAGAAAATTGTAGTGGATATATTAGCATCAGAAGTAGAAGCAACGGCTATTAGAAAAGGAAAGCCGATTCAAATCTCTTTCTCAGAAAATCATATGTTGTCATATGGAAAGAAGGTCATTGTATAGATGGAGATGTTAGAAAACTATAAGGTAGAAAGTACGAAAAAAAAGATTAAGAGAAGTATAGGGAAAGAGGAATGGATCCAAAGGCTTGTAATTATCGGTATGATTCTTTCCTTCCTTATCATACTTGTACTACCGCTATTACAACTATTTACACAAGCTTTTTATAATAAAGATGGAGTTTTCATTGGTTTAGCGAATTTCAGTAAATATTTCACAACACCAACTTTAGTGCAGTCTTTACAAAATACAGTATGGATTTCGGGCGTAACAACAATTATTTCAGTTGCAATCGCATTTGTTTACGCATATGCAATTGCCCGTACGAATGTTTTTGGAAAGCGCGTATTTCAGTATGTAGCGTTATTACCATTGTTCGCACCAACGATGATGCACGGTATAGCACTTACATATTTATTTGGTAATCAAGGGCTAGTAACGAAAGGAATATTTGGTTTATTTGAAGGTATACAAATCCCTTTATATGGACCAGTAGGAATTGTAATAGCTGAAGTTATGTATACATTTCCGCAAGCCTTTCTCATATTGCTAATTGCCTTTCAAGGATCTGATTATCGTTTATATGAAGCTTCTAATATGTTAGGGGCGAGTAAAACAAAGCAATTTTTCACGGTTACTTTACCTAGTGTAAAGTACGGATTAATTAGTGCAATGTTTGTTGTGTTTACACTTAGTTTTACTGATTTTGGGGCACCAAAAATTGTTGGTGGGCAATATAATGTGCTTGCTACTGACGTATACAAACAAGTGATTGGACAACAAAATATGCCGATGGGTGCAACTGTCGGAATGATTTTATTAATCCCAGCTATATTCGCATTTGTAGTTGATCGTATTACGCAAAGAAAGCAGGCGAATTTCTTATCTTCAAAGGCAGTACCATACAGAATAATAGCTAATAAGAAAAGAGATGTAATCTCATTCATATATTGTAGTGTGATTACCCTTATGATCATTCTATTATTTGTTGCAGTTGGTATTGCTGCAAGTGTGAAAGTATGGCCATATAATATGAGTTTTACATTTGAGCATTTTAATTTTTCAAGTTTAACAGGAGATGGACTTGAAGCATTTACAAATAGCGTAATTGTTTCAGCAGTTACAGCAGTTATCGGGGCGATTTTAACATTTGTATTCGCATATGCAATTGAGAAAATAGACCAGCTACAATTTTTCAGAAAAACAGGTTACTTTTTCTCTATAGTGCCGTTAGCGATACCAGGTTTAGTACTCGGATTAGGATATGTCTTTTTCTTTAGTCAACCAACGATTCAAATTCTTGGACTATCAGTAACGAATCCGTTTCATTCTTTATACGGAACAATTGCTGTATTAGTACTAGTAAATATCATTCATTTTTATTCTGTAACATTTGTTACGGCAACGACTGCCTTAAAGAAATTAGACCGAGAGTTTGAGCTTGTTTCGCAGTCGATGGGTATTCCGTTTTATAAAACATTCTTCCGAGTAACAGTACCAATGTGTTTACCAGCAATTTTAGAAATGGTAATGTACTACTTCGTAAATTCAATGGTAACTGTATCGGCAGTTGTGTTCCTATATGCAGCTGATTTTAAACTAGCTGCCGTATCAATCGTAAATATGGATGATGCAGGAAATGTAGCGCCAGCAGCTGCAATGAGTGTACTTATTGTTGTTACAAATATTGTAGTGAGAGTTGTATATGAATGGGGAACGAAAGCACTTCGTAACCGAACTTCACAATGGCAAAAAAGATAAGTAAGAAGGGTGATGGACAGAATGAAACTTGAAGCAGTTATTTTTGATTGGGCAGGTACGACGGTTGATTACGGATGTTTTGCACCACTAGAAGTATTCGTGAAGATTTTTCATAAACGCGGCGTTGAAATTACAGCAGAAGAAGCACGTAAGCCAATGGGATTATTAAAAATAGATCATGTAAGGGCACTAACAGAAATGCCTCGTATTGCGGATGAGTGGAAGCGTGTCTTCGGTCAATTACCAACAGAAGCAGACATTCATGAGATGTATGAAGAGTTTGAAGAAATTCTCTTTTCTATTTTGCCAAATTATGCCACGCCGATTAATGGGGTAAAAGAAGTAATCGCTTCTTTACGTGAGAGAGGCATTAAAATCGGTTCAACAACTGGTTATACGAGAGAAATGATGGATATTGTAGCAAAGGAAGCAGCGTTACAAGGATATAAACCTGATTTTCTTGTTACGCCAGATGATGTTCCAGCAGGCCGCCCATACCCATGGATGTGCTATAAAAATGCAATGGAACTTGGTGTGTATCCGATGAACCATATGATAAAAGTAGGGGACACAGTATCAGATATGAAAGAAGGTAGAAATGCTGGAATGTGGACAGTTGGTGTAATTCTTGGAAGTAGTGAGCTCGGTTTAACGGAAGAGGAAGTGGAGAGTATGGATTCGGTAGAGCTTCGTGAAAAAATAGAAATAGTTCGTAATCGGTTTGTTGAAAATGGGGCTCATTTTACGATTGAAACGATGCAGGAGCTCGAAAACGTAATGGAACATATCGAGAAACAAGAACTTATTATTTCATAAAAGGGGTACGGGATCATGAATGAAAATCACTACTTATTATTAACACCAGGACCATTAACGACAACAAAATCAGTAAAAGAAGTTATGCTATACGATTGGTGTACGTGGGATGTTGAATATAATACGATGGTGCAAGAAGTAAGAGCTAAACTTGTATCGCTAGCGACGAAGGAAGAAGAGAAATATACAACAGTGTTAATGCAAGGAAGCGGTACGTTTTCAGTTGAAGCAGTAATTGGTTCTGTTATTAAGGAAAATGGGAAGCTTCTCGTTTGTACAAATGGTGCGTACGGTAAGCGCATTGTACAAATGGCAGAGATGTTACAGATTGATGTAGTGGTCAGTCAAACAGAAGAGTGGGAACCTACTAATATTGTAGAAGTAGAAAAGTTATTGGAAGAAGATAAAGAGATTACACATATTGCAGTTGTTCACTGTGAAACAACGACAGGCATTATAAATCCAATTGTAGATGTATGTAAATTAGGAAAGCAGTATGGAAAGGTTACAATTGTTGATGCGATGAGTAGTTTCGGCGGGATTGAAATAGACATTGCTGATTTACAAATTGATTTTTTAATTAGTAGTGCGAATAAGTGTATTCAAGGGGTTCCTGGATTCGGATTTGTAATCGCAAAACGTGATGAATTATTGAAGTGTAAAGGGCAAGGACGCTCTTTATCTCTTGATTTATATGATCAATGGGAAACGATGGAAAAACAAAATGGGAAATGGCGTTTTACTTCACCTACACATGTTGTACATGCTTTTTATCAAGCACTACTTGAACTAGAAAAAGAGGGTGGAGTAAGAGCGCGTTACAATCGATATTACAACAATCAAAAACTACTAGTGAATAGAATGGGAGAAATCGGATTTAAGGCACTAGTAGATGAGAAATATCAATCTCCTATTATTACATCTTTTATTTATCCAAAAGAGGAGTTCGAGTTTCAACAGTTATATAACGAATTAAAGCGTTATGGATTTGTTATTTACCCTGGTAAAATTTCGAAAGTAGATACGTTCCGCATTGGAAATATCGGTGATGTACATGAAGAAGATATTAATCGCTTAGTTGATAGTATTGCTAAAGGAGCTGTTATTGGATGAAAGTATTTTGCTTAGGTGGAGCAGGTAAAATTTGTCGTGAAGCTATTTTGGATTTAGTTCAATTTTCATCTTTTGAGACGATTACAGTAGCTGATTTTAACGAGGAAGAGGGCCGTAAAGTAGTAGAATGGCTCAATGATCCTCGTGTTGATTTTGTAAAAGTAGATGTAACGAATCACGAGGATACGGTTGCAAAAATGAAAGATTATGACATTGTAATGGACGGTACGACGATAAATCTAAACGGTTTGTCGACCCGCTGTATTGCAGAAGCAGGCTGTCACGGTGTGAACTTAAATGGATTTGGTGAAGAAAATGAATCGCATGCTATATTTGTTCAAAATGAAAAAACATGTTTACCTGGATTTGGCATGACGCCAGGTGTAACGCAAATGATGGCAATGCATGCAGCAAATCAACTGGATACTGTAGAGTCCGTCCGTGTAAGTCATGGTTCGTATCGTCCGATTGCTTTTTCTGCATCAATTACAGAGACAACGACATATGAATATGATCCACATTTACCATCGCGTACAGTGTATGAAGATGGTGAATTTAAGCAAGTACTTCCGTTTGCGCGTCCGAGAGAAATAGAATTGCCAGCGCCTTATGGTAAGGCAACGCAGTATATCATTCCGCATTCTGAAACGATTACGTTAGCAAAGGCATTAGAAAATAAAGGTGTTAAACTGATAGAGACGAGAGGAACTTGGCCGAAGCAAAATATGCAACTTGTACGTGCTTTATATGATTACGGCATATTGCGTAATGATCAGATTGAAATAAACGGGAAAGAAATAGGCATTATGGATTGTATTTCGCAGTATTTATTGCAATCGAAAGAAGGACAAGAAACAGAGCTTTATGGTTATGCACTTCATGTAGAAGTAATAGGTATGAAAAATAATGAGAAGCAAAGACATGTGTTATATCATACACACCCGTTATCTGATGGTTCTGTTGTAGGATGGGAAAAATTAAGAGCGTATACGAGAAACGTCGGTATTCCATTTGGGATTGCTGCAGAGTTAATTGCAAATGGAAATGTAAATAGGGTGGGTGTTGTTACGCCGGAAGAAGCTTTTGAAAATCCACAATTGATTTTTGATGAGCTAGCAAAGCGCGGTATTCATATTCATGAAGAAGTTTTCACTTACAAAGAAAAGTATAACTTTGTATAAGTAAGTTTATGAGGGAGATATAAATGAGGTGAAGCTATGTCTGTAGTAGGAGAAGAAAGAAAGCGAACCATTCTTGAAAAGGTAGAATTTAAAGGGAAAGTAAAGGTTTCAGAATTAGCGAGAGAATTTGCTGTATCAACAGAAACGATTCGTCGATATTTAGAAGAATTAGATCGTGAAAAGAAGCTGAAGAAAGTGTATGGTGGAGCTGTTCAACTTCCAGGCGCTGGGATAGAGGCACCAATGTTAGAAAGAGAAATGCTACATATAGAAGAGAAGAAAAGAATTGGTTATAAAGCAGCGACATTTGTAGAAGATGGTGATGTCATTGCAATTGATGATGGAAGTACACCGCTTCAAATGGTTCCATATCTTGTTCATCGTAAAAACTTAACGATTGTAACGAGTTCATTTCCGGTCGCAACACAATTAATTTCTTCTATTAATAAAAAGATGTTTCATGGTGAAGTTTTATTTATAGGTGGAAAAGTGTCTCCAAAGCATTCGCGTGTATCGGGATCTATTTCGCAGCAAGTAATACAGCAATTCCATTTTCATAAAGCGTTTGTTTCGATTGATGGGCTATTACCTAGTTTTGGAGTTTCCAGCTTTGAATTAGAGAAAGCGAAATTGTCAGAGGCGATGATGAAATTAGCTGAGAAGACATATATTTTATGTGATCATACGAAGGTAGGCGTGAAAGGGAATTATCGTATAGCAGCATTTTCACGTATTCAACATGTAATTTGTGATAAAAAAATGCCATATAGTTTTGAAGAAGAACTTATGAAGCATAATATTCAGTGGACAGTTTGTTAAATAAAGTGAAAGTACCTAAACTCCCGCCTAATTTTTAGGAAGGAGTTTTATTGTCTACAAATCGTAAAATAAAAGATTTGCATTTATGCAAAAAGTGGACACATTTTCTCATCTCTTTCATATAATTTACCAATACAAAAAAAGTTGGTCGAAGGAAAGAAGGGAGAACATGTCAGAACGAATATATAATAAACTTGTATTGTACGCGAATATTTTGCAAAAAATTGGTGTCATCAATGAGAAGGAAAAAAGTGAAATTCTTCATACGATAGGTAAAAAAGCCCTTTGAATAAAGGGCTTTTTATTTTTTATCTTTAAAAATATAAATTTAATGTAATATTCTCATTGACAATGATAATGAGATTCATTATCATTTATTTGTGAGTAATTGATAAGAATTATCAATTATAAAAAATTATATATGATAGGGGATATTATTTTGAAAAAAAATTATATGAAGGCGCTAGTAGTAGCCACAACATTAGCAATTCCATTTGCTACGTATTCTACTCCAGCATTAGCGGCATTAAAAGTTGAAGCAAATCAATCGGTAGCAGCAGCGAGTGATCGCACGTATGATACTGAAATTAAAATATATAAGGACCAAAAAGACGAGCCATCTATGGTTTCTCAATATATAAAAGATCCTAAAGTAACGATTGCAGCTGGCAAAAAAATTGTCACTGTAACAATGCAAGATAGCGATTATTTTCAATATCTTAGAATAGAAGATAGAAACCAGCCTGGTGTATTTCATGATGTGAAGGTTTTATCAGAAGATAAGAGGAAGAACGGAACGAAAGTAGTCCAATTTGAAATTGGCGAGTTTGAGAAGAAGCACAATATGCAAATGCATATACTTATTCCGGCTATTGGATATGATCACAAATATCAAGTTCAATTTGAAATTAAAGATCCAACTGTAGGTAACAAAGAAACAGAGAAACAGAGAAACCAGATGATAACTCTAATTCAGGCAATACGGAAACGGATAATCCAGTTGATAATCAAAATATGATAACAGATAACAAATTAAGAGAACTTGTTAATAAAAAAGTATTTAATAGAAAAGATTTAAATACACCAATTACGAAAGAAGAGTTATTACAAGTAAAGGATTTATTTTTAAATACAAATGAGATACTTGATTATAGTGCATTAAAATATATGCCAAATTTAAAATCTTTAACAGTTGCGAATGCGAAGATAAAAGACCCGTCGTTCTTTGCGAACTTAAAGCAATTAAATCATTTAGCTTTGCGTGGTAATGAATTTGCAGATGTAACGCCACTTGTTAAGATGGATAATTTAGAATCTCTTGATTTAAGTAATAATAAAATTACAAATGTTGCACCACTAACTGAAATGAAAAATGTAAAAAGTTTATATCTATCAGGCAACCAAATAGAAGATGTAACAGCATTAGCGAAAATGGAACAACTAGATTACTTGAATTTAGCAAATAATAAAATTACGAACGTTGCTCCATTAAGCGCTTTGAAAAATGTAACATACTTAACTTTAGCAGGTAATCAAATTGAAGATATTAAACCGTTATATTCATTACCTTTAACAGACTTAGTAGTAACACGTAATAAAGTTAAAGATTTATCTGGCATTGAGCAAATGAAGCAATTAGAAGAATTGTGGATCGGGAAAAATGAAATAAAAGATGTTACTCCTCTAAGTAAGATGACACAGTTAAAACAATTACACTTACCTAACAATGAGTTAAAGGATATTACGCCACTATCAAGTCTAGTAAACTTACAAAAACTTGATTTAGAAGCGAATTATATTTCAGACTTATCACCCGTCAGCAATTTGAAAAAATTAGTATTTCTAAGTTTTGTTGCAAATGAAATCCGTGATGTCCGACCAGTTATAGAACTAAGTAAGACGGCTTATATTAATGTCCAAAATCAAAAAGTATTTTTAGAGGAAACAGAAGTAAATAAAGAAGTAAAAGTACCTATATATGAAAAAGATGGTGAGGTTTCTACGAAAATCCGTCTGAAGAGCGATAATGGTACGTATAGTAATGGTGTAGTGAAATGGAGTACATCAGGTGAGAAAGTATATGAATTTGGTGTGAAAGATCCATTTGCGGATACAGGAATCTTCTTTACAGGGTCTGTTATTCAAAATGTAGTAGAAAGTAAAGAAGGTAATACATCTAAAGAAGATGAGAAAACAGAAGTGGTAGAATTTAAAGATGTACCAAAAGGACATTGGTCAGAAGAAGCAATTAATTACTTAGCGAAAGAAAAATTATTTATAGGCTATGGAAATGGTGAATTTGGATTTGGGGATAACATTACTCGTGGACAAGTAGCGCTTCTAATACAAAGGTATTTAAAATTAGAAAATAATCTAGAACCAAAAACGGCATTTACAGATACGAAAGGGAATATGTATGAAACGGCTATTGATGCAGTGGTTCAAGCTGGTATTATGACAGGGTATGGAAATGATATATTCCGTCCAGATGGAGTATTAACTCGATATGAAATGTCAGTGGTACTACAAAGAGTATTTCAGTTAAAAGAAAATGAAAATAGTGCAGAGAATTTTAAAGATATACCAAATGGTCATTGGGCGAAAGGATATGTGAAAGCTTTAGTAGATAATAAAATATCAAAAGGTGACGGAGAAGGGAATTTTTTAGGAGATAATTTCGTAACACGTGAACAATATGCACAGTTTTTATATAATGCAATAAAGAAATAAAGTGAAACTTTAATCAGTGGGGGTTTTGTTCATCCCCCCACCAAACGGGATTTTACGGGCAGCCCGACCCCGACCTAACTTCTTTGCGTTCGCTGAATTTTGAGGTGGGGGTCTTACTGCCCGGCAAATAGCGGGATAAAAAATGAGGAAAATGCGCTATTCTTTAAGTAAAGAATAGCGCATTTTTTATGTACAAAATGAAATAGGCAATAGACAGGAGTATAGACATATGAATAGCCTATTTTAAAGAAGAACCGCGAAACTATATTGACAAAAAAGCGTTCTCATGTGATAATTCAATTAAATTTTTAGAATAATCAAAAAAATATTCCTTTTTACATAGAAAGGATTCGAACCTTATATGAATATTATGCCGGGGGTGACGAAATGTTATTTTTTCTGAAGAAATGGAATGAATTAAAAGATGTGAAATCTGAATTGGCACTTCGTGATTGGTTTTATGGTACCAAAATTAGTTTATCGCTATGTACTTCAAAAGAGCCGTTAACATTCTTAGTAAATGTTGAGGGAAGAGATAAAGGGCTATTTTCGGAAGAAGATTTTATTGTCGTAAATTGCATGTGCGAGTCAGTATTCGAAAATGAAGAAAAACCAGCTGCAGAGTCATTTATGCATGCGGATATTTATAAAAAAAGTAGTGCAGGATGTATTTTACAAGTGCAGACTGTAGATAGTCATTTAATATCAGAGTTATATGGAGAAGAAGGAGAAGTAACGTTCGATAAACGCAGTGTGGAGCGTGTTTTCGGAAAAGAAGGTATAACAGAAATGACAATTCCAATTGTAGAAGATGAAAAAAAATTCGCTGATTTATTAGAAAGCAATGTTCCAAATTTCATTGAAGGTGGAGGAGTAGTTCTTGTTCATAATTACGGCATGATTGTGTGGGGGAAAACGCCAGAAGAAGCGAAAAAATGGCTAGAGGGTATAGAATATTTAATGAACTATCATGTAAAGTTATTAATGATTAAGGGTGCAAGGAGCTCTGTTATATAAAAATGTATGTGATATGACTACAAGCTAATAAATAAATGAAAGCGTTTTAAAAATAATTTCACTCATAAAATATAGGTCTCCTTATTATATATAGATTACATGTTGACATGTAAGGAGGAACATATTTTGCGAGTTAAATATCATTTTCTGCCAAAGCAGCAAGTAACATTTTGTAAAATAAATGATTCTGGTGAAGAGGCACTGCAAATGATGAACGAAACGGGATTTCGAGCCATCCCGGTATTAGCAGAAGATGAGAAGAAATTCACGGGGATTATTTATAAAGTAGATTTATTAGAAAAAAAATGCAATAGCGGATTAGATCATGTAAGTGCAGGAGATATGCTTGACAATTCCAATGCATTTATTTTTGAAAAGGATTCCTTCTTCAGAGCCTTTTATGTAATTCGTCGACTTCCGTTTTTAGCCGTGCTAAATGATTATAATGAATTTGTCGGTATGTTAACGCATTCGAATATATTTGATGTTATTGAAGATTCATTTGGTATGCGAACAGGTGGTTACATATTAACAATTGCAACACAAGATTGTAAGGGAACGATTAAAGAGCTTGGGACATTGTTAAAAGCATATAATATCGGTGGGTTGTTTACACTCGATAACGGTGATCAATATATCCGCCGTGTTATTGTAAATATATCAGATGAGTTAGATGAAAGAAGATTAAAGCAATTAATCGGAAAAATAGAGAAAAAAGGATTCAGAGTGAGTCATGTAGATTATATTTAAGTTAAAAAAGTACCTATCTGTTATATACAGATAGGTACTTTTTTGTCCCGCTATTTGTGGGCAGTAAGATCCCCGCCTCAAAATTTAGCGAAAGAAATGGGGGCCCGTAAAAGCTCGATTGGTGAGGGCTGATTATATGTGAGTAATGAACTTTATTTTGAAACAGGAGGCGGAGATAATGCTAGATCAGATAAAAAAATAAAGTCTGCATGCTCACGAATTTTAGGGATAGAAGTTTCGATAACGCGTGATGTAATTTCACCTGGGGGGCCCACATGCCCGATAGCTACCATAATAGGTTTTTCTTGAATTTTTTTGATGAGTAATTGGGCTTGTTTTGAAATATGTCCTGCTGTATACACATCATCAAAAAATAGTTGGTTCTCAATAATAGGAACTCCTAATTCTTTTCCGATTTTTGGGACGACACTATTAGGATTGGTTTTACTATCTAAGTAAAATAAACCGTGTTTTTTACAAGCAGCAAGTATAAGGCGAACAATTCGTTCATCCGCTGTTACTTTTGAACCCATATGATTGTTCATTCCAATTGCATGCGGTACTTCTTGAATCGCTTGTTCAAGTCGGTTGCTTATTTCTTCATCGCTTAAATCAGTTGTAATTGCTTTCGGTCCAAGCCATTCTTTTTTCCCTTTTATAGGTTCCATTGGCATATGTATAATAACTTCATGGCCTTTCTTATGGGCAGCTATTGCATCTTCTTTTGTGGAAGGAAGAAAAGGCATAACAGCAACAGTGAGTGGAATGGGAAGTGATAACATTTGATTAGTCCCCTTCATGTTATTGCCGAAATCATCAATGACAATAGCAACTTTATTCGTATGAGCATTTGCTTGAATAGGAAATAAGAAGGACGGTAAAAACAAAACAATGATGAACAATGCAATCGTATATTTTCGCATATAAATATTTCCTTTCTATTGTTATCCTGCTATTTGTGGGTAGTAAGACTCCCACCTCAACATTGGGCTGGATAGGTGGGAGATTCACTGCCTATAAACGCCCGATTGATAAATGTTAATAATCAGTGGGGGCTGAACAAAAAACACTGATTAAAGTTTCACTTTATCAATCATCATTATGTTTTGCTTTTTTATATAAATTAAACAAAAAATGTCGAAGAAAAGTAGTTGGAAAATTAAGAATCCCCGGTTTACGTAGAATTTGTAAAAAAAGAAGATGAAAAAAATGTCTATTATTGCGAATGTATTTACAAAGATAGAATAATTTGTAATAATTCTCAAAGTGAGGGTAAAGATTTGTAAATTACAGGGAGAAAATGTTAAATTTTCTGATTCTTCAAATTTGCATATGATTAAGTAGTTAAAAAAGTCAATGGAGAAGTGAAGTTGAGAGCATGGAAGTATAATAAGGGGGATATGGATGTTTACTGTAAAAAGGAAGTACACATTAGAAAAGCTTTCACGTGATATTCATATGAAACGTGAAGAAATGATTCAACTAGGATTAACAAGTGGGCTAAATAGTAGGGAGACAATTCAAGTTAGTCAAGAATTGGACAAGCTTATTTTACAATATCAGTGTTATAAAGAAAAACAAACACCGAAATGGTTTTCAATTATAAAAATACCTATTTTCCAAATCGGGTATGAAGGAAAATCAAATAATTTTTGGCGAATGCTTGTCGCTGGTTTTATGAAATAAGTATAATTACCCTTATAGGATAAGTATAATTACCCTTATAGGATAAGTATAATTACCCTTATAGGATAAGTATAATTACCCTTATAGGATAAGGATAATTATACTATGTGTAACGGAATTTCGATATGAACTGTCGTTCCTTCGTTTTCTGTACTGTCAATAAAAATATGCCCATTATACATCTCTACAATTCGTTTACATATGACAAGTCCAAGACCTGTTCCAGTATCTTTATTAGTAAAGAACGGATGAAAGAGGTGTTTTTGAATATGTTGTGGAATTCCTTTTCCAGTATCTATAATCTGCAATTGTGCGTGTGTTTCATTGTTTTTTACTACAATGGTTAGTGTATCACTAGAAGTCATAGCCTCAATTGCATTTTTTGTAATGTTTAAAACCACTTGTTTCATATGGTCTTTCGAACAACGGATATGAACAGGATGGTCTGGTAAATGTAAATGGAATATAATGTTATGTAAATTCGCCTCAGATTGAATAATTAATGCTACCTCATTGAGAATCGTTCTTACATCATATGTTTGTTCGATGATGGCGGTTGGCTTTCCAAGAATAAGAAATTCACTTACAATTTCATTGATTCGCTCTATTTCTTGTTCAATTACGGAAAAGTAGAACTGATCTTGTTCATCTTTATATTTCTCTTTTAATAGAGCGACGAGTCCTTTAATTCCAGTAAGAGGGTTACGGATTTCGTGTGCTGTACTCGCTGCAAAAGTTCCAACTAATTCAATTTTCTGTAGTTCATTTTGTTGTCTTTCAAGTTTTGTTTGACGTTTTAACAACATATATTGAGCAAGTAAAAATAAAATAGACATTAAAAATAAAGTAGCTACACACTCTATTGCAACCCACTGGTATAAGGTTTTTTGATGAATAGGTAATGGAGAAACAGAGACCTTCCAATTTAATCTTTGGAGTGGGGTAGTAAGCATATTAGAATGTGAATCACTTGTGTCGGTATTATCATCGGTTAGAAAAACTACATCATGTTTATCAGTTACCTCAAAATGGTATTGTGGTTTAATGGCATTTAAAGAAGATGAAATGTAATCAAAGCGTAAACTAGCTAATAATAATCCAGAGAGCTCCTTTTGTTTATTGAATATGGGGGCAGCAATCATAATAGCTTTATGTCCAAGAACGCGATCAGTAATGACTGATGATACAGTGGTTTTTTTAGTTTGTAGCACGTCTTGAATATATTTACGGTCTGAAACATCTATAGGCTTTGATTCATCTTCAGATGCGATTGTAATGACCCCTTCTGGTGTAGCGTAATATAGACCAGAAAAGCGTGCATCGTTTCCATCTGTATCATGTACAATTTGTTTAATGCCATTTATATTACCAGTCTCGGTGCCCACAACTTTTGCAAGCATGTCTAAAGCAGAAATTGCTTCACCAAGATGATGATCCAAATAATCTCTATATAAAAAGAGAACTGTATGAGCGGATAATTTGTTTTCCTGTTTCATTTTATATGTATGATACGAATAAAATGTAGCACCAATCCCTATTGTCGGTAGGATAACAAGCAATATATATATAATTATGCTTTGGAATTTGACTTTCAAATGTGGTACTCCTTCTTTTTTTATTATCATTATATATAAACTATGTTAAAATTGTCATGTTTTTATTCAAGAATGATTCTTAATATATTAGGGGAGAGGAAATGGATGAGTGAATGCTCATTCGGAATTCACATGAAGTATGAAGTGGCATTTTCTTTTTATTGCTGAGAATTTAAGTGAAGGGTTGAAAGTTGTATGACATCAAATAATGAACGAGAAGATATTTCTCAATCTTTAAAAGTATTTATTGCATTATCTCGTGTACATCGTTCTGTTATGGATACTACAAATAAATCTATACAAAGTAACGGGTTAAATCCAACTGAATTTGCTGTATTAGAACTGCTATATCATAAAGGCGGTCAACCACTCCAGCAAATTGGTGAGCGCATTTTAATAGCTAGTGGCAGCATTACATATGTTGTAGATAAGCTAGAGAAAAAAGGATTAGTAAAGAGAATCCCATGTCCGAATGACAGACGTGTTATTTACGCGCAATTAACTGAGTCTGGCGAGAACTTTATTGCTTCTATTTTTCCGGGGCATGAGAAAGTTATACATCAGTCTTTTGAAATGTTAACGAAAGATGAAAAAGATGAATTACTTGATCTATTAAAAAAAATTGGAAAGTATGAAAAATAATAATATGTTCCAAAGGAGCTTTGGATAAATAAATCCAAGGCTTTTTTGTTTGCAATGAACTCAGGGTAGTAACTGCCGAATTTTGTTGAAAATTAAGAGGGAATTCGAGAATACGTATTGAATTATAATAAAGGTATGTAATGGAGAGGAGGCTCGTTCATGTCATTTAAAGACTATGAATATAAACGCCCAAATATTGAAGAGTTAAAAGAGAAATTTACTGTTGCTTTAGAGAAGTTTGATAACGCAAAAACTGTAGAAGAACAAAAACAAGTCATTAATTCAATTAATGAAATTCGCAACGATTTTGGTACAATGGGAAACCTTTGTTACATTCGCCATTCTGTTGATACGACGGATACTTTTTATAAGGAGGAGCAGGATTTCTTTGATGAATTCTCTCCAGTTGTACAGGGATATGGTACAAAATATTATAAGGCACTCATTAATTCTCCATTTCGTGAAGAATTAGAGGCGTATTATGGAAAACAATTATTTGCTCTAGCAGAATGTGATTTAAAAACATATTCAGATGAAGTCGTGAAAGATTTACAATTAGAAAATAAATTATCGTCGCAATATACACAGTTATTAGCATCTGCAAAAATTGACTTTGCTGGAGAAGAAAGAACGTTATCGCAACTGATTCCGTTTATGCAAGGAAAAGAAAGAAGCGAACGTAAAGCAGCAAGTGAAGCATACTACGGATTTTTAGCTGGAAATGAGGAAGAACTAGATCGTATTTATGATGAGCTTGTTAAAGTGAGAACGAAAATCGCAAAATCTTTAGGTTTCAAAAACTTTGTTGAACTTGGATATGCAAGAATGTACCGTACAGATTATAATGCGGAGATGGTGGCTAATTACCGTCAGCAAGTGCTGGATTATATCGTTCCCGTTACAACGGAATTAAGAAAGCGACAACAAGCACGTATCGGTGTAGAGAAGTTAGCTTATTATGACGAAAACTTTGAGTTTGCTACAGGTAACCCAACTCCAAAAGGAGATGCGGATTGGATTGTTGATCATGGAAAGACGATGTATAAAGAGTTATCGGCTGAAACAGATGAATTTTTCAATTTCATGCTAGATAACGATTTATTAGATTTAGTTGCGAAAAAAGGAAAAGCTGGTGGCGGATATTGTACATATATTGAGAATTATAAAGCGCCATTTATTTTCTCAAACTTCAATGGAACATCTGGTGACATTGATGTATTAACACATGAAGCAGGTCATGCTTTCCAAGTATATGAAAGTCGTAAATTTGAAATTCCAGAATATAATTGGCCAACATATGAAGCATGTGAAATCCACTCTATGAGTATGGAATTCTTTACATGGCCATGGATGAAGCTATTCTTTGAAGAAGATGCAGATAAATATTACTTCTCTCACTTAAGTTCAGCACTTCTATTTTTACCTTATGGTGTATCTGTTGATGAATATCAACATTATGTATATGAAAATCCTGAAGCATCACCGAAAGAGCGTAAGACAGCATGGCGTAACATAGAGAAGAAATATTTACCGCATCGTGATTATGAGGATAATGATTATTTAGAGCGCGGTGGTTTTTGGCAACGTCAAGGGCATATTTATAGTTCACCTTTCTATTATATTGATTACACGCTTGCTCAAATTTGTGCGCTACAATTTTGGAAACGTGCAAGAGATAATAGACAAGAGGCATGGGAAGATTATGTGAATCTATGCCAACAAGGTGGAAGTAAATCGTTCTTAGAATTAGTAGAAGTTGCAAATTTAACATCACCATTTGCTGAAGGCTGTGTGAAAAGTGTTATTACAGAAATTGAAGCATGGTTACATGCAATTGACGACACAAAATTGTAAAAAACATGCGCTTTTTTTCACATGTTTAACATCGACATAATGGGAAAATGATGAGATAATAAAAGAAAATTCAGAATACTAAAGAGGTGTTTCTAATAAGGAGCACCTCTTTTCACCAACAAAAAGGGGGGAAAGAAGTATGCTTCAATCTAATATGGATGTGAGTTTAGAAAGTTTAGTAAGCTCATTACAGTCTACTCGAAGCACGCTATTATCAGAAATTGAAATGTTAAATGATACAGAAGTGAATGTAAAGCCACGCCGTGATAAATGGAGTATTATTCAAATTTTACACCACTTGCATTTAGTTGAACAATCTGTCACGTCTGCCCTTGTATATGCTTTACAAAAAAATGAAAGAAACATGACTCCATTTAAAGACCTCCAACTTACGCTTGATCGCACACATAAACGAGAAGCTCCTCAGCAAATGCAACCAACAGAAACTTTAATGAAAAAACAGCAAGGAATTCAATTACTAGAACATTCACGACAAGAACTATTACATGCGCTTCATAGTGTTATAGATGAAAAAGATCTATTTGAAAATGGATTAAAGCATCCTGTTTTTAATGATCTGAATTTGTATCAATGGATTCAATTTCTTGATTTGCATGAACAAAGACATCTTACGCAATTAAAAGAGGCGAAACATGCAATTTTGCAGCGCTAAAGTGGAAGAAGTGGGAAACCACTTCTTTTTTTGATACGTGCATAGTTTTCTTTCTTATTTTGGAATACTACATGGAGAAAGAAAAGAAGGAGTTGAAAAAATATGTCTAAGAAGAAGCGAGAAGAAGAGCGTGCCTGGAAAGCGCGTAAAGAAAATCAACAACCGCACGGAAAAGTGAAAGCTTTTGCTGAATTAGTTGAAGGAACAGAAAAAACGTGATGATTATTTCATCACGTTTTTTGTATGAGTGGAAAAGTTAATAAAAAGGTTGTACCTGTTCCTTTTTCACTTATAATATCAATTTTTCCATTCATAGCTTGAACAACACTGAATACGACCATCATTCCAAGTCCAGTGCCTTTTTCTTTCGTTGAATAGAAAGGCGAGCCAAGACGTTTTACTTGTTCTGAATCCATACCGACTCCTGTATCTTTTATATATAACTGAATATGCTTATGATCAGGAACTAATGTGAAATAAAGATCACCGCCTTTTGGCATAGCCTCAATGCAATTTTTTAAAATATTTAATAAACATTGATTTAGTTTTTGCTTTTCTCCAGCGATAAAAAAAGAAGTGCTTTGCTTTATATAATGAGTACGTACATTTGTTAAATTAGCAAGTGGTGTAATTAACGATAATGCATGTAGTAATTCTTCTTCTAACTGTAATGTTTGTTCTTTTTCAATGCTTGGTTTGGCAAAGGTTAAATAATCTGTAAGAACATGATTTGCTTGTTCGATGCCATTAATGGCAATGTCGATATATAATTTCCGTTCCTGCTCAGTGCATGTATCTGATTGTAACAGTTGTAAAAAACCTTTCGTTGAAGTTAATGGATTGCGAATTTCATGAGAGATAGACGCTGCCATTTCACCAATTAAATGAAATTTTTCAGCATTTATAAGTTCGTTTTGGAGACGAACTTGAGTTTGTAATATGTGTAGTAAATATAAAATTAGGATTGTACCAAGCATTGAACATAACTCATACACAATAATATGCGGTATATAATCAGCCTTATTTGTAACCTTTGAAAGGAAGAAGGGTATCCAACTAAATCCGTATGTGAGACTGTAGATAATAGCAAGTGTTATTTTTATACGATTAGAAGTTCGATTGAAAAATTTATATGTTAATAATAGAACAATAAATAGAATAACAGAACCGATAAGAGATGGGAAAACACCTACCCCACCTAATAATAAGCGATATATGTTTAATACAACTAAGATAGAACCACCAGCAATAGGCCCTCCCGTTAATGTACCGACAATTAATACAATATGGCGCATATCAAATTGAAAACCATTATTTGTTTTTGCTGCAAATGTAATACAGAGTACGGTAGCGAGGCAACAGAGTACAATGAATATAGCTGAATTTAATTTAGGAGAGCGTTTCCCTTTTTGATTCCAAAATAAATGATATACGAGCATTGTAATAAGGATGAATAATATATTTAAAAAGAGATAAATAATAAAGGATTTCAGTGGGATGCCTCCTCTCTGCTTATATTAAATTAATCATACTATAAAATGAAAGAAATGAAATGATAAATAGCGGAAAAATCAGAAATTTTTACGCTAGTATACAATATGTTACAATAAGCTGTGTCAATGAAAGAAGAAATTCCGTGCACCGCGCGGGAGAGGTTCGCGAACTCCCTCTATAAAAAACTATGGAAACAACAATATCCTTAGGTATTGTTTTGTTTTTTTATTGTGACAGTTCAAGAACGTTCTTTCTTCTTATTTATAGTAGAGAAGGAGAATGAGTGAAATGAAAAAAGAAAAAGCAGTTGTTGTTTTTAGTGGAGGACAAGATAGTACAACATGTTTATTTTGGGCAATAGAGCAGTTTGCAGAGGTAGAAGCTGTAACGTTTAATTACAATCAACGTCATAAGCTAGAAATTGATTGTGCAGCGGAAATTGCAAAAGAGCTAGGAATAAAGCATACGGTACTAGATATGAGTCTATTAAATCAACTTGCTCCAAATGCGTTAACGAGAACGGATATGGAGATTACACATGAAGAAGGTGAATTGCCGTCGACATTTGTAGATGGACGAAATTTACTCTTCCTATCATTTGCTGCTGTATTGGCAAAACAAGTTGGAGCACGTCATATTGTAACGGGTGTATGTGAAACTGATTTCAGTGGTTATCCAGACTGCCGTGACGTGTTTGTGAAATCGTTAAACGTTACTTTAAATTTATCTATGGATTTCCCGTTTGTCATTCACACGCCACTTATGTGGATTGATAAAGCTGAAACATGGAAATTATCAGATGAACTTGGAGCATTTGAGTTTGTTCGAGAAAAAACATTAACATGTTATAACGGAATCATTGGTGATGGTTGCGGTGAATGTCCAGCATGTCAACTTCGTAAAGCAGGATTAGATACGTACCTACAAGAACGCGAAGGAGCGAACAACTAATGGATAACTTTTTTGGATTTCGCATCGTAGAGAATTTGCAAAAAATGGACAAGGATATTCAGCGTAAACAACTCAAATATCATAATAAAAGAGTAATGGTCAGCAAGGAATTTACATTTGATGCAGCACACCATTTACATTGTTATGAAGGGAAATGTAAAAACTTACATGGTCACACATATAAAGTTGTATTTGGAATTAGTGGATATGTAAATGAAATAGGTCTTGCAATTGACTTTGGAGATATAAAAGAAATTTGGAAGAATGAAATAGAAATTTATTTAGATCATCGTTATTTAAACGAAACGTTACCAGCAATGAATACGACTGCTGAAAATATGGTCGTTTGGATTTATGAAAAAATGGCAGAAGCACTAACAAAAGAGAATCGAGTGAACGAATATAAAGGAGCTCGCGTTGAATTTGTTCGTCTATTTGAGACGCCGACTAGTTATGCGGAAGTAAGACGGGAGTGGATGCTCGATGAGTAAAATCCCTGTCTTAGAAATATTCGGTCCGACTATTCAAGGTGAGGGAATGGTCGTAGGACAAAAGACAATGTTTATCCGTACAGCTGGTTGTGATTATAGCTGCGCTTGGTGTGATTCTGCTTTTACGTGGGATGGATCGGCTAAAGATCAAATTAGACAGATGACAGCAGAAGGTATTTGGGACGAGCTTGTTGCAATTGGAGGAGAAAATTTTTCTCATGTTACGATTTCAGGCGGAAATCCGGCATTACTGAAAAATATTGAGTTTCTTCTTTCTATATTAAAAGAAAATGGAATGCGAACGGCAATTGAAACACAAGGGAGTAAATGGCAAGATTGGTTACTTCAAATTGATGAGGTAACAATTTCTCCAAAACCACCAAGTTCGACGATGAAAACAGATTTTCAGAAGTTAGATGCTATTATTCAGAAACTAGCAGGAAAAGATATTAGTTTAAAAGTAGTAGTATTCGATGATCATGATTTTGAATATGCAGTTAAGATGCACGAACGTTATCCAGGTGTACCATTTTTCCTGCAAGTAGGAAACGATGATACAAAAACAGTGGATGATGCGATGCTTATTAAAAAATTATTAGATAAGTATGAGTGGCTGATTGATAAAGCTGTAAATTGTAAAGAGATGAATGATGCAAAAGTATTGCCTCAGCTTCATGCGTTAGTATGGGGAAATAAACGCGGCGTATAACGAGAAGGGATGTTTAAAATGACAGGAAGATTAGATGAAGATTTAAAAGATGTAACATTACTAGGAAATCAAAATACAAAATATTTATTTGAATATAGCCCAGAAATATTAGAGGTATTTGATAATAATCATCCAAACCGTGATTATTTTGTAAAATTCAATTGTCCTGAATTTACAAGTTTATGCCCGAAAACAGGACAACCAGATTTTGCAACAATTTATATTAGCTATATTCCAGAGCAAAAAATGGTAGAGAGTAAATCTTTAAAGTTGTATTTATTTAGTTTCCGCAATCATGGTGATTTCCACGAAGATTGCATGAACGTTATCATGAACGATTTAATTAAATTAATGGATCCACGTTACATTGAGGTATGGGGGAAATTTACACCACGTGGTGGTATTTCAATTGATCCATACTGCAACTACGGTCGCCCAGGGACAAAGTATGAACAAATGGCTGACTACCGCATGATGAACCACGATCTATATCCGGAAACAATTGATAATCGTTAATAGAAAGAAAGGGCCTGTATAGTATACAGGCCCTTTCTTTCTATTATATTATGCATTTTGATTAACGACAGTATAGTTTTTATGACTTACAACTGTAAGAGGTTCCATATCTAGTTCTCTAAAATTCTTCATAATTGTTATATCAACAATAACAGAGTTTTGATTTACTTTTTGAACACGGCCTTGCATTCCACCTTTAAATTCGATGATATCTCCAGTTTCTGCGATCTGCATAAGCAACTCTCCTTGTTACAGTTTTCCCAAAAAAAGAATAAATTTGGGTTTTTTTATTTCCTCCTATTTTGAACCATATTTCCTACTTTGTAAATGTTTCCAAAGTAAAAATTCGAAAAATATTCACTTTTTGTAAGAAAATATGTAGAAAATCCATGTTATTTGAAAAAAATAGCAAAAATGCGGGAATCTTTATATCGAGGTATAATGAAAAAGTAGAATAACCTGCTGAAGTGGGAGAAATTAGAGGCGGTAAAATGATGTTTGAATTTGTGGGGAGTGTTATAGCTTTAATGTTATTTTTATTTTCTTATATGCATTTAAAAAAGATTCGTCAATATGATACGAGTACATATTTTGATGGGATGGATAGTATCCATGCTTCGATAACACATGATAGTGGTGGGGAGATGTAAAAGGTATATGACTTTCTTTTCTTGCGTGGTATGATGTTTAGAACTAGTGCATAATAGAGTTCGTAAGTGATGAATGGAGAGTGAAAAGAATGAAGATTTCTTTTATTCGTCATGGTTGTTTAGGTCTTATAAGAGAACCGATGACAATTAATTCATTTCACGAATGGATGAAACAGTATGATTCCGAGTCAATGATACAAAAAGCTAAAATGCCGATAGAAACAATAGAGGCAATTGAAGCAGCGAAATTTGTCTTAACAAGTGATCAAAGGCGTGCTGTACAATCAGCAGCTGAATTAACGGATTCTTTATCTTTTATGCAAAACTCTCTTTTTAGAGAAGCTGAAGTTCCTTCATACTTTTTTGCTCCGAAGTGGTTGAAATGCACAATTAAGGTATGGATGTTCATTGGACGCACATTATGGATACTTGGCTACCATAAAGATGTTGAGTCTTATAAGGAAGTAAGAGAGAGGGCAAGGCAAGCGGCTTACCTGTTACATCGTTATGCTCTCGTACATGGAAGTATTGCTCTTGTAGGTCATAATTATTTTAATTCGATGATTGGAACGGAGCTGAGGGCAATGGGATGGTCTGGTTCTCCTATTTTGCATAGAAAGCCATGGGGATGTACAACATATACGTTTCACGAGGCGATGGATGGAAATATATTAAATACGAATTTAACATAAAAGCACACGATTTATATAAATCGTGTGCTTTCTTTTTAAGATATAGAAATTTTGACGTTTAATGGTTTTACGAGATGAGCATAAGGTTCGCCTACTAGCATAACAATTTCATCTTTTTTATAACCTAACTTTTCGTATAGTGAATAGGCGCGTGTGTTTTCTAAATTAACAAGTAAAGCGATTTTTTCATGCCCTTTTTCAGTTGCATAGATTTCGGCAGCTTCAATTAATTTAGAACCAATACCTTTTCCACCGTGTGCACTTGAAACTGATAATGTATCAATGTAATACTCATCAAGCTCAGCTTCTTTTTCTAACGTAATCGATTCATCTTTATGTAATTCTCTTAAGTGATGTACAATTGGTGCGTCAAGCTGTGTTGCTTCACTACCGTGATAAGCGACAATAATTCCAACTGCACTCTCGTCTTGTTCATAAATAAAACAGTTTTCGTAGCTCAGACGGTTATTTTCTTTTGAGAACCATGTCTCAAGTCCTAGTAATACTTCTGCTTCAACTGTGCTACCTGTGATTTTTTCAGCAATTTCATGCAGAGCATTATACAATAAAGGAGCTATTGCCATTGCATCTGTCTTTTTTGCTTTCCGAATCATAGTATCCCTCCTAGTTCTATTTGTATATTGTAGCATAGTGGTATGGAACTTTGCATAATTGAATGCCGAAATGTTTGATATAGAGAAGTAGCTATGTTAGTATATGATATTTAGTGGACATATAGTAAAACGATATTGTTTGCGAAATAACGAAAATAAAATCATGGCATAACAACGAGATAAAGTGAAATGTTAATCAGTAAGATTTTTTGTTCATTCCACGACTGATTAGTAGTCAGCACCAATCGGATTACCCGCAAATAGCGGGATAATTTTACAGTTGTTGACCTATAGAATATACGATAGAATAAAATATTGCAGAGAGGTGAAATACATGGATAAAGAATTAGCAAATACAATTTTAGATCAGCTGAAAAATGGTGAAATAACGGAGTATGTTGTTACGAAAGATGTATTTTATACGTTCAGAGAAGTTGTTGTAAATAGAGAAGACTTTAAGCATTTCATTGGTAACGCACAGCGAGGCGGGCAAGTGATTTATACATATTCAGAAACGCCACGTTCATAAAGGGGAATTTTGATCAGCAGGGCATCCTTCACTAATTAGTAGCCTTCACCAACCGGACGTTTAATGTGGGATAAATAAAAGATAAAGGAGAGGGGAATTATGGGCGATTTTAAACAAAGCATTTTACCACATTGGGATTATATGTGGAAAGATAGAGCCGGCAATAGATTTATGGGAATGGTTATGTATCCAGAGAAACGAAAATGTTCAGCAAAAATGCTTCAGAAAATAAAAAGAGCATATGAAGAAGCGATAGAAATTAAAGTAACTGTACAAGTTCAACATACATATCAGTACGTAGAAGGAATGATTGTATACTTTGATGAAGAGGCTCCTGTATGTACAATGCTTGATAAAGATGAAAATCCACATCACATATTTGTAAAAGATATTTTGCGTATTGAGCACTCTGAATAAACTTTTCATAAATAAATTGAAGTTCCATAATAATAATCTTTTTCTATAATAGTTATCTTTTAGTATGTAACGAAAAACGAAAGTATATGTATAATATATTTAATAAGGTAAATTTGATAAATGTAATCGTTTTTTAGAGCAGATTATAGTTTCATATCTGTTCTTTTTTGCGTGATGCTGGAGAAATATATTTCTCCAGCATCTACCGTTTTATGACAAAATATATTGTTAACTTTTTTAAAAATAAGGTTAAATTCGTTGACAACTTTTTTGAAAAGCACTTTATTGACATGAGTTTTAGAATGTTGTTTCATAGTCATTGTATTGAAAAAAAACGGCTATCATGTCGAAAAGTAAAATTTAAAAAAAGAAAGAATTTATACATATATCTTGTGTCTTATTTTGAAACGTAATACAATATATAGAGAAATCAAGAACAACATATAGAGAATATAGATTTGAGAGGGAGGGTCGGAAATGTTAGTTGCATATGATTCTATGACAGGAAACGTGAAGCGTTTCATTCACAAATTAAATATGCCGGCCGTTCAAATTGATGAAGATCTAGTAATAGATGAAGACTTTATTCTTATTACGTATACAACAGGTTTTGGCAATGTACCAGAACGTGTTTTAGACTTTTTAGAGCGCAATAATGAAAAATTAAAAGGCGTATCTGCAAGCGGCAATCGTAACTGGGGAGACATGTTCGGTGCAAGTGCTGACAAGATTTCTACTAAATATGAAGTGCCTATTGTATCAAAATTTGAGTTATCTGGAACAAATAACGATGTAGAATATTTTAAGGAAAGGGTGCGGGAGATTGCGACACATTGAACTGAATAATGAAATCACGCAAATGCAGGACGGTTTTTATCAGCTTCATAAAGATAAAGAGGCATTAGAAGTCTTTATGGAAGAAGCTAGAGAGAATACCGTTCCTTTTAATAGCGTGGCAGAGCGAATGGAGTATATGAAAGAACATGATTACTATTACAACGTTCTGGACGAGTATAGCTTGGAGGAAGTAGAGGAAGTATATAACATCGCTTATGGTGAAAACTTCGAGTTCCAATCTTATATGGCAGCATCTAAGTTCTACAAAGATTATGCGTTAAAAACGAATGATCAAAAACAATACTTAGAAAGCTATGAAGATCGTGTAGCAATTGTTTCATTATACTTAGGACGCGGTGATGTTTCGAAAGCAAGACAATTCGCAAGCATGATTGTAAAACAAAACTACCAACCAGCGACACCAACCTTTTTAAATGCGGGAAGAAGCAGAAGAGGAGAAATGGTGTCTTGTTTCTTGTTAGAGATGGACGATAGCTTAAATTCAATCGGCTTTAACATTAATACTGCGATGCAATTATCGAAAATCGGCGGGGGAGTAGCTTTAAACTTATCTAAGCTACGCGCACGCGGTGAGCAAATTAAAGGTATTGACAACGCTGCAAGTGGCGTAGTACCTGTTATGAAGTTGCTTGAAGATTCGTTTTCATATGCGAATCAGCTTGGCCAACGAAAAGGTGCCGGTGCAGTATATTTAAACATTTTCCATTGGGATATTATTGAATTCCTTGATACAAAAAAAATAAATGCCGATGAGAAGAGCCGTATTCAGTCTCTATCAATCGGAATTATCGTTCCAAGTAAGTTCTTTGAGCTTGCTGAGAAAAACGAACCTTTCCATGTTTTCGCGCCTTATACGGTTTATAAAGAATATGGCAAGCATTTAGATGATATTGACATTGATGAAATGTATGATGAATTAATGAGCAATCCGAAAGTGAAGAAGAAGCCACTAGATATTAGTGCACGTGATATGCTTATTAAAATCGCTATGATTCAGCTTGAGTCTGGTTACCCATACTTAATGTTTAAATCAAATGCAAATAATCAACATCCATTGAAGGATATTGGAACTGTGAAGATGTCGAACTTATGTACAGAAATCTTCCAGCTTCAAGAAACTTCAGAAATAAATGATTACGGTACAGATGACATTATCCGTCGTGATATTAACTGTAACTTAGGATCGTTAAATATCGTAAACGTAATGGAAAATAAAGAAATTCGTGAAGCAGTTCATGCGGGAATGGAAGCTTTAACAGCTGTTTCTGATATGACGATTATTCCGAATGCACCAACTGTGAAAAAAGCAAATGACGAGCTTCATTCAGTTGGACTTGGAGCAATGAACTTACACGGATATTTAGCAAAAAATAAAATCGCTTATGAAAGTGCAGAAGCGAAAGAATTCGCTCGTACATTCTTTATGATGTTAAATTACTACTCTATTGAGAAAAGTATGGAAATCGCTACAGAAAAAGGCGAGACATTTAAAGACTTCGATAAATCTGATTATGCGAATGGCACATACTTTGAAAAGTATGAAACGACAGATTACAGCCCAGTAACTGAAAAAGTTCAGCAACTATTTGAAGGAATTCATATTCCAACAAAAGAAGATTGGACAAGTTTAAAAGAGCAAGTGCAAAAGAATGGTTTATACAACTCATATCGTCTTGCCATTGCTCCAACACAATCAATCAGTTACGTTCAAAATGCAACTTCAAGCGTAATGCCGATCGTAAGTCAAATCGAATCAAGAACATATGCGAACGCGACAACATATTATCCAATGCCGTATTTATCAAAAGATACGTTCTGGTACTATAAATCTTCTTACGATATGAATCAGTTTAAATTAATTGATTTAATCGCAGAAATTCAAGAACATATTGACCAAGGAATTAGTACAATTCTTTACGTTAATAGTGATATTTCAACACGTGAATTAGCACGTTACTACATCTATGCACATAAAAAAGGCTTAAAGAGTCTGTATTATACGAGAACACGTAAATTAAGCGTGGAAGAGTGTGTGGCTTGTACCGTTTAATATAAAAAGTGAGACATGATGAGCAGGGTTTTCTGAACCCTGCTCATGCTTAGTTATCATATTTAGAGAAGGGGCGATTTAATGCGTGCGGTAAACTGGAACAAAAAAGAAGATGATTTTAGTTTAATGTTTTGGAAGCAAAACATCGCTCAGTTTTGGACAGAAGAAGAAATTGCGGTTTCGTCTGACAAAAATACTTGGGTGCAATTATCGAAAGAAGAGCAAATTGCTTATAAGCGTGTATTAGGTGGTTTAACACTTTTAGATACGAAACAAGGTGGCGAAGGAATGCCACTTGTACTTGTTCATCTTGAAAATTTACAAGCTAAAAGTGTATTAGCTTTCATGGGAGCTATGGAAGAAGTACATGCGAAGAGTTACAGTCATATCTTTACAACGTTAGCTACTGAAGAAGAAATTGATGATATTTTTGACTGGGTAGACAATCATCCATTACTTGAGAAAAAGGCCGGTATTATTACTGGTTACTATCGTCGTTTGTTAAAGCCCGAAGTAACGAAAAAAGAGCTATATATGGCAATGGTAGCAAGTGTGTTCTTAGAAAGTTATTTATTCTATAGTGGATTCTTCTATCCGCTTTACTTAGCTGGTCAAGGAAAACTAACAGCAAGTGGTGAGATTATCAACTTGATAATTCGTGATGAGTCAATTCACGGCGTATTCGTCGGTATTTTAGCACAACAAATCTTCGCAGAACTTTCTGCAGAAGAGCAACAAGAAGTGCAAAAAGAAACACAAGAGTTATTAATGGAACTATATGAAATTGAAATGGCCTATACAGAAGAAATTTACACTTCTATCGGTCTTGTAGAAGATGTAAATCGTTTCGTTCGTTACAATGCGAATAAAGGGCTTATGAACTTAGGACTTGAGCCGAAGTTTGAAGAAGAAGAAATTAACCCAATCGTTTTAAATGGTTTACGTACAGATACGAAAAACCATGATTTCTTCTCTGTAAAAGGAAATGGTTACGTAAAAGCAACGAACGTTGAAAAGTTAGCTGACGATGACTTCGTGTTTAACTTTTAATATAGGATTATAAAGAAAAGCTGTCTTATTCATTGATAAGACAGCTTTTCTTTATAATTTTGTTTACATAACACTATTATTTCTATATAGCGATTTGTGTTTGGGAAGTTCTATCCGGTTAACGGATAGAACTTTTTGTAATTAAATGGGTATTTACAAACTTTTTGTATCAGTGTATTATTTAACTAGTACACCGATACAAAAGGAGGGAAGAAATGAAAATAGAGTTTTCTCCAAATATACCAATTTACATTCAGGTAATGGAATACATAAAAAAAGAGATCGTAACAGGACATTTATTGCCTGGTGATAAAATTCCCTCTGTCCGTGAATTAGCGAGTGAATTACAAGTGAATCCAAATACGATTCAGCGTACATTTCAAGAGCTAGAACGGGATGGAGTTGTTGTAACACGTAGAGGAATGGGACGGTATGTAACGAATGAAGGGGAGAAAATTATGGAGCTGCGAAAAGAGATGGCGAAAGAATTACTTCATTCTTTTATAGATGGAATGGACAATTTAGGTTTTTCAGAAGAAGAAATTCTTACAATTCTTCGTTCTTCATTACATGAAAAGAGGGAGGAGAGCCAATGACAGAGCTATTAAAAATAGAAAACTTATGGAAGAGATACGGATTAAAAGCAGTGATCCGTGAATTAAACATAGAGATTACGGAAGGGAAAATCGTTGGGCTTGTTGGAGATAACGGGAGCGGGAAAACGACGTTATTGAAAATGATTGCAGGCTTGCAACACTCTTCTGAAGGTAGTATCACAATAGATGGTAAAAAGGTAGGATTACAGACGAAAGAAATCGTTTCATTTATGTCCGATAAGCCAGTCTTTGATGATTGGATGACTGTAAAAGACGCTTTATTTTTCTACCGAGATTTTTATAAAGACTTCGATATTCAAAAAGCGGTAGATACGATTGCAGAATTTAAAATACCGTTAGAAGAAAAAATTACAGCATTGTCAAAAGGTATGATAGAGAAGCTGCAAATTATTTTAACATTTTCTCGAAAAGCGAAGCTATACGTACTGGATGAGCCATTGGGCGGGATAGATCTTGTTTCTAGAGAACATGTACTTGAGCTAATACTTAAATTTTATCGTGAAGATTGTACGCTACTTATATCGACTCATTTAATAAGAGAAATCGAAAATATATTCGATGAAGTAATCTTTTTGAAAGATGGAGAAATAATATTGCATGAAAATGTGGAAGAACTACGATTTCAAAAGGGTAAAGCAGTACATGAGCTGTTTAAGGAGGCCTATGAGAAATGAGTCAGCTTTTTCTTTATCTGTATAATTGTAATAAGAGAAAGATAGCCATTATTTACTTTGGTTTTATTACAGTTTCATTAATTCTTTTATTTAATATGAAAGGAGTTTCAGGAGTTAGAATTTCAGGTAGGCAAGATATAATAATTATTATATTCTTTATCGTACTAGGTATAAATGGATTTGCAATTCTTTTAACAGGTATATCGTCTTTTCGGAAAATGTTAAAAGACTCTATGCTACGTTATACTTCTATTTCAGCAAAAAAGTATATATGTGCAAATATTTTATTCTGTGTACTACTCTTTATGATTTTGCTAGGAATAGGAATCATTTTTCTATACTATTTTTCTTTAAATATTTACAATGGAAAAACTAATTTAGGTATTCAGCAAGCAATACACAGTTTATATAATTATGGAATATTACATCATATGTTATCTATTTTCTTATGGGGACTAGATTTTCTTAATATGCTAGTTTCTATTTATTTTATTATAGTAATTGTAAAGCTATTAAATGTGAAATCATCGATGAATAAAGTTGCTTGTTTAGTTTTATTCGTCATTTTTACCGCATTTAATGGAGGAATAACGTATATTTTTCAGCAAATAGAAAAGTATGTGTTTGCTATAAATAATATTGGATTTATAGATCAAAATGGTTTTTTAAATACATCATTTTATTCTGGTACAGAGGTTACAATTTTAAATCTATTTTTTAATTGTTTATTAACAATTATATTACTAGTAGTTACAGGTCACATAGTCGATAAAAAACTAGAAGTCTAAAGGAGGAATCAGCATTGGGAAACGTAGTAGTAAAGTTAGAGAATGTTCGAAAAAGGATTGGTGGAACGGAAATTATTCGTGGTTTATCATTTGAGGTTCGTGAAGGAGAAGTATACGGATTCCTTGGACCGAACGGTAGCGGTAAGACGACGACGATCCGTATGATGACAGGTCTTATTTCAATGACAGAGGGCGATATTACAATTTGTGGACATAGTATTCGCTCGGAGCGTGAAAAGGCACTAGAGCAAATTGGAGCGATTGTAGAAAATCCTGAACTATATGATTATATGACAGGAATGCAAAACTTAAAGCATTTTGCGAACATGGCCATTACTCCAATTAGTAAAGAGCGGATTGCTGAGATTGTAAAGCTTGTTGAATTAGAGCATGCGATTCATAAAAAGGTGAAAACATATTCACTTGGTATGAAACAACGTTTAGGAATTGCACAGGCATTACTTCATCAGCCGAAAATCTTAATTTTAGATGAGCCGACAAATGGATTAGATCCAGCTGGTATTCGCCAAATTCGTGATTATTTACAACGTTTAGCGAAAGAAGAGAATATTGCTGTAATCGTATCAAGTCACTTATTGAGTGAAATTGAATTAATGTGTGATCGCGTTGTTATTATTAAACAAGGCGAGTTTGTACAAGAGTACAACTTACATGAAAAAGTGAAACATGATGAGGCAGTCGTTGTAGCGTTTGAAGTAGATGAAGCTCAGAAAGCGAATGAAATCATTAAAGGTAAAGCAAAAGGGAATGTAATTGTAGCATCTGTAACAAAAGACAACATTCCGCAACTCGTAAAAAAACTTGTGCATGCTGATGTGCTTGTATACGGAGTTACTGTTCAAAATAAAACGTTAGAGGATGAGTTCTTAGCGATTACTGGGGGAGTGAAAGCGTAATGTTTAAATTAATTCAAAATGAATTTTTAAAGTTGCATGCGAAAAAAGGTATGTATATTTTAATTGGTGTCATTGCGGCACTCGAAATTTTAGGTACTTTAGCAATGTTGAAGTGGGGAAAAGGTGATGAGTTTAAGGGATCATATTTAGATTATGCAAACTCAGAGATTGGCTTAATTGTTTTATTTACAACGATTTTTGGGATTACACTTGCTGCCCGTACTATTACTGATGAGTTCCAAAAAGGTACAATTAAACAATTGTTAATCCGTCCAAGAAAAAGACTTGCAGTTTTATTTTCTAAATATATTACAGTGTTATTAGCAATGTTATTTATCGTATTAGCTGGTATGCTAATTGCAATGATTATTGGCGGTATTGTAATGGATGGTAGTAAAACAGAATTAACGTTAGGAATCGTAATGAAGTCCACTTTATATCAACTACTTTCACCGTTCTTTTTTGCAACACTTGCATTTTTCCTAGCAAATGTCTTTAGAAAGTCTGTATTACCATTAATTATTACGATGTTCCTATTCTTCTTACAAGGTGCAATTAATATGGTATTGATAATGTTTGCAAAAGGTGTAGCGAAGTTTGTAGTATTCAACCATTTGGATTTAAGAGCTTACGATAGCAATAAATTAATCAATGGTGGAATGGAACCAACATTTACAGAATTTACGTTTACAACTTCATTATTACTTGTAGCGGCATACTTTGTTGTGTTACTTGTAGCATCAAGTGCATTATTCCAAAAACGTGACGTATTATAATAAAAGAAATCCCCGCTTGTAAAAACGGGGATTTTTATTACATAAATTTCACTTGGATTGCAACTTGAAGAATAGCGATATGTTATTTTAAGAGATATGCTGTTTGAAATGATTTGAGAAAAATAGGAAGAATTTCAACTAGATTCATATTGCAATTTAGTTATCCAATTATTTATAAGGAAAGGACGCCTATAAAATATTGATTCAAGTTTTACTTTATTTTTTACTATCTTTGGGGGTGTTTCATATGCACTATGCATTTTCACGTATAAGACTACGTAGTTTTTTTGGATGGATGATTATAGGGGTGTTCCTTACAATGATTCCATTAAGTCTAGCAAATGTTTCTGAGAATACGATGGAGGTTATTTCACAAATAACTGTATTTTTTGTATTTCCGTTACTTTGGCTATACGTAAAAACAAATAAAAATAATGTTGTATTTAACAGTTTTTTTGATAAGCCAGGACGTTTATCTTGGGGATTAATTGTATTAGCAACGATAATGGGGATGATTTTTTCAGTTGGCATATCTCAGATTCAATTTTACATATTAGCACATACGTTACCGAATTTCTTAGTTACTATGCTAGAAGACGGAAATGTTATTAATACGAGTAACGTATATATGACGATATTTACTTTCATTTCAGCATGTGTGTTAGCACCTATTATGGAAGAGGTTATTTTTAGGGGATTTTTCTTACAGCGAATGGCTCATAAATGGGGAATTAAAAAAGCTGTAATTATATCTTCAATTATTTTTGGCCTAGGACATTTTGATGTTATTGGTGCGTTCATGTTTGGTGTCGTTATGTGTCTTTTATACATAAAGACAAAAAATATATGGACGAATATAGCTGTGCACGCTCTAAATAATTTGATTGCAACAAGTATGCAATTTTTCGGTGGAGAAGAAAGTGGTACAATCTCAATTACTGAATTACAAGTGCAAAGTAATTTATGGATTGGTATCGGTCTTACAGTTGTTGGATTACTATGGTTAATTCCTTATGTTTGGAAACAATGGCGTATAGTAAAAGAAGTTGGCGTGCCACCAGTACGTTTTATAAATGAGCAAAAAGTAGAGAGTGCATCACATGAAAATGAAGTGTATAGTCAAGTGATCGTAACCGATAGATTGATGGCCATAGAGTTACCAGATGAGGCTGTAAATAAGCTTCGGTTAGAAGAAAGTGATTATGTAACAGTATCTGTAGAAGAAGATAAAATCGTTATAAAGAAAGCACATAATAGATAATTAAAAAGTAGCTCTTAGGAGCTACTTTTTAATTTGTAATAATTTCTACACGAAAATTATTACCGTTCTTTACATATTTAATATCTGTAACAGTGCGGACCGTCTTTAAAATCTCCACTTTTTCACCAATTCGCGGGATGGTTGGAACATTATCCCAAATACCAAGCAAGTCATCTAATTGTGCCGTTTTTTCATAAAACCAGATTTTCAATGTAAAGCCCCTTTCTCGAACTTTATGTATTTTAATACATAATATATTATTTTTATTCTTATTGTAAGGGGTTTTTTTATATTTTATGAATAAAAATAAATTAATCTTCTGGGAAGATATGTTCAATATCAGGAGTAAGAGATACTTCTGATAATACGATATGAGAAACTGTCGTTGCATATGAAGAAACATCATTGATAAATTCTTCAAGTTCAACGAGTGAAGGAACAGAAATTTTTACAATGTAGCATAAGCTTCCTGTTACTCGGTAACAAAAACTTGCAGATGGATAAGACTGAATAAATTGTTGCATACGTGTTGTATCACCATTCTTTAAGGTGATTTCTAAAATACAATCTAAAACTAGTCCTGCCTTTTTATAATCAATATCAATTGTGTATTTTTGAATAACACCTTCGCTTTCGAGCTTACGAACACGTTCTGAAGTAGACGGAGCAGATAAGTTTACTCGTTTAGCCAATTCACGCATCGAAAGGCGACTATCATTATATAATTCATTTAAAATTTTTCGATCAACACGGTCTAATTGCATTTGTAAATATACCTCCAGTAAAATAATGATTTTTGTAAAGGGAAAATATAAATTAAGATTCATATGAAATGTAAAGTGAACGTTATTTATTTTACAATAAAACAGAAGGAAATAGGAGGGGAAATGATGGAGAGAATTTCATTATCAAATGTAGGAGATACAAAGTTTCAAAAGTTATTAGGGCATAATTCGGATATATTACACTCGTGGAGTAAGTTAGAAGATACACTGTACAATAAAGGAACTCTTTCAGCAGAGTTGAAGGAGCAAGTGAGAAGAACATTAGCGTATGGGAATGAATGTCCGTACTGTATGGCAAAGGGAAGACCAGATGATGTGCAAAAGGCAGAGGAGATTGGTGTAGCCGTTACTTTTGCGCATACATTTGTTCATGACCGAAAAGCAATAGATGATACTATGTTTCACGCATTAAAACAATATTGGACAGAAAAAGAAATTGTAGAGCTTTGCGCCTATGTTTGCTTTATTACTGCGTCACAACAACTTGGTTTTCTATTTCAATTACAGCCAAATTAAGGGGGAAATGATGACAAATCAAATAGCACTTATCATGATCGATGTACAAAAGGCATTTCAATTACCAGATTGGGGCGAGAGAAATAATATTTTTGCTGAAGAAAACATGAGAATTTTGTTAGAAGAATGGAGAAAAAGGAAACGACCAGTTTTTCATATTCAACATGTAAATAAAGAAAATGCTCAGTCAATGTTTTATGAGAGAGCGGAAACGGTAAACTTTAAAGAAGAAGTGCAACCACTACTTGGTGAAGTGGTTATTCAGAAATTCGTTAACAGCGCGTTCATTGGGACAAATTTAGAAGAGCGATTAAGAAAGAACAAATGTAATGCAGTAGTGGTTGTAGGATTAACGACAAATCATTGCGTGGAAACTACGACACGAATGGCAGGGAATTTAGGATTTACAACATATTTAGTGAGTGATGCAACGGCTACTTTTAACCGTAAAGGTTTAGATGGTAAGGAGTATAGTGCAGAGGATATTCACAATATGACACTTGTAAATTTACATGAAGAGTTTGCTACGATTGTGAAGACAAAAGAAGTATTAAAATTATTTTAAGAAAATAATTGCGAATTATGTAGAAAAAAATAAGAATATTTCGTATAATCTAAGTACAATCATTTTGAAAATAGGGGTGGCATCATATGGAGCAAATTTCAGTAAAGAAATTAGAAGAGGTACTTGTTGTAGCAGGGGATGATAAACAGAAGCAAAAGGAATTTTATGAATTGCTCTTATCTACTGAGTTTTATGTTGCTGGTTCACTAGAAGCAGAGGACGGGGCAACAGAAGGAATACTTCGTTTGCGTCATTTCCAAGGAGAAGGTAGATGGATCGTTCCGTTCTTTACACAAATGGAATTTGTAAAAGATGTGTTGCCAGAAGGAACGCCCCTTATTACGATACGTGGGAAAGAGTTATTTGGTAGCATTGAGAAAGATGCTACAGCTGTATTAAATGTTGGCACTGATATAAGTAAAACATTTATTCCAGAAGAAATTGCAGATATCGCATCTGGACGAATTTTTAATTATTATAAGTAAAAGGAAAAGCGTAATCGCTTTTCCTTTTTAATTTGAATATGGAGTGGCTATACCAGAAGAAATAGAGACTGTTTTATTATTCGTGTTTATTGTCGCTGTAGCTCCAAGTGGAATACCGATGTTTGGACTTATATGTCCAATTGGTAAATCGAATAGGACAGGTATATGATATGGCGCGAAATATTCATATAATATTGTTTGCAATGATTGAGATGGCTTTGAAGGAGTGCAGTCGTGACAACTTGTGAAAATAACGCCCCTGCATTCATTAAACTTTCCAGATAAAAGTAGCTGATTTAACATACGGTCAATGCGGTACGGTTCTTCACCAATGTCTTCAAGTAATAAAAGTGTATTGTCCGTATTTATCTCGTAGGGCGAACCAATTATACTTGTTAACACAGCTAAATTTCCTCCAACTAACGTACTTGTAACTGTACTGTGAGAGCTAGGTACGATACATTCTGATGCAGATAAAATGGTTGAATACGGATGGAATAGCTGATTAAAAGAGGATAAAGATAGGGAATCAATACCTTTTCCTAGTTCTTCAATCATCGGACCATGAAATGTTATAAGCTTTGCATAACGTGAAAAAGCAGTATGTAAAGCTGTAATGTCGCTATATCCCCAAAAGATTTTTTGATTCTGCCTAATAACTTCATATTGAATGTGAGGAAGAAGACGAGCACTTCCATAACCACCTCGTGCACAAAAAATTGCCTTCACTTCATTATTTGTAAATGCTTCATGTATATCGTCAAGCCGAACTTGATCACTTCCGGCTAAAAATCCATATTTCTCGTAAACACTCTTCCCGATTATTACGGATAACCCCATCTCTTGTAATACATTCACACCTTTTAATACATTTTCGATTGTAGGTGGACCAGATGGTGCAATAATCATTACTGTATCACCTTGTTTTAATGCATTTGGATAAATCATTAAGCTCAGCCTCCTTCTCTTTCAATATATTCGCTTCATTTGAGGTCCAACCCTTGCAAAAGCAGGGGAAAGCTTATCAAATAAAGAAGATATAAAGGAAATAGGAGGGAAAATGATGTTTACAAGTCGAGTAACAGACATATTAAAAATTGAGTATCCAGTCGTTCAAGCCGGTATGGCAGGCGCGATTACGACGCCAGAACTTGTTGCAGCAGTAAGTAATAGCGGAGGATTAGGGACGCTTGGAGCGGGCTATATGAGCCCAGAACAAATTCGTGAAGCGATTTATAGAATAAGAGAACTAACAGATAAGCCTTTCGGTGTTAATTTACTTGTAACGAAAGAGATACAAATAGAAGAAGAGAAGATAAATGAGGCGAAAGTATTACTAAGTGGAGTGAATAGAGAATTAGGTATAGAAGTAGAGGGGACGTTAAAGCTTCCAAAAAGCTATAAGGAACAATTACAAGTGCTATTAGATGAAAAAGTACCGGTCGTTAGTTTTGCATTTCAAACGTTAGAAAAAGAAGAAATAAATGCTTTAAAAAGAAGTGGAATAAAAGTTATCGGAACAGCTACCCATGTGAAGGAAGCGAAAGTACTTGCTGAGCTAGGAGTAGATATTATTATCGGGCAAGGTAGCGAAGCAGGAGGGCATAGAGGAACGTTTATTGGGGAAGAACGAGATGCTATGATTGGTACGTTTGCGTTAATACCTCAGTTAGTAGAAGCTGTTCCGCATATCCCAATTGTCGCAGCAGGTGCTGTAATGAGCGGGCAAGGGCTTGTTGCGGCATTGGCACTAGGAGCAGAAGGTGTTCAAATGGGATCGGCCTTTTTAACAAGTGAAGAGAGTGTTACGCACGATGTGTATAAAGAAGCGGTTTTACATAGTACAGATACGAGCACAACTGTAACTCGTGCGTTTTCCGGGAAATATGCACGGGGTATCCGGAATGAATTTATAGAGAGACATGAAGGAAAAGAAGAAGGGCTTCCAATGTATCCAGTGCAAAACGTATTAACTTCTAAAATACGCCAAGAGGCAGCGAAGCAAAATAAGGAAGAATATATGTCACTTTGGGCAGGACAGGCAGCATCGTTGGCACGAATCGAATCAGCTCAGCATGTAGTGGAGCGAGTTATGAAAGAAGCGGAGAATGCAATCGAGCAATTACAAAATATATACAAAAAGACCACTTGAGTAATTCAAGTGGCCTTTTCATTAGTTTGCTTTATAAAATTGTTGGATGGCTTCGTCGATGTAAACCCAGCCTTTCCAACCTAAGTGCATATGATCTTTTAAGAAGTATTTATCGTATTCATGATTTGAGAAGTCGGCAATTGGATAACCAGCTTTTTCAATTTGCTCATGAACTTTCTTATAGTATGCTTCGCGGCGTTCTTTCGGGAAGCCAGCGTAGTCGTACCAAGGACCTTTTACAGGAACAGAAATGAAGAGTGGTTTTGCACCAGATTGTTTTAATAAATCAAGTACAATTTGTAAATCTTCATATTCTGGCGATTGGTCATAAGCATCATTTTTTAAGTAACCTTCACGTTGCTTTAATTTTTTCTTAATTTTGCTATTGAAATAATCATCTTCAATACCGTATTCATTAGATCCAGATTCTACTGCACCTGTTTGATCCGCATGTTTACGAGCCTCTTCCCAGTTCATTTGTTTTAATGAAGGATCAAGCTTTTCTTTGTGCGGTTTAATATTAAACATAGCTGTAAATAAATCTTTACGATCTAAAATATTACGATAAATATAAGCGAAAGGTTTAGCAGCAAGTGCTTTTACTTTATACTTCGTATCATCATAAGCGATACCTTCAAGCGAAATTTTTAATAAAGTTTCTTTTTTTACAATCTCAAAGTTTAATAAACGCTTTGCAATTTGTTTTTTCATTTCAGGTTTTAAATCATTGTTGAAAATGAAGTGGTAACCTTGTTGTTTTGAAAAGTTAGGTGCAAAGTGCGTCTCGTCAATACCTTGTGGTACAAACCATTGCGGAGAAAGAACGAATACCATTTTCTTATCTTTCAATTGATCCATTGTAGATGCGAAGTTTAACACATGTACAAGGTCTTGTGTTCCGCCGCGTCCAAGAAGGAATGGCGTAAATCCTTCAGGCTTTACTTTAAAATAATTAGATGGATGGAAAGCATCCATACGTGCGAATTCCGATGAACCGTACATCGGAAGATATTTTGGATCTGCTAACATCTTTTGCTGTAAAATCATACTTTGAATCTTTTCTTCTTTTAAAGAAGTAGCAGCTTGTTCTACTTTTTCATCACTTAAAAGTGGAAGTAGAAAGCGCGTTGGAATAAGTAAGAATACAGCAAAAAGGGCCAATGCTAAAAGCATCGGACCAAATTTTGCTTTGTTCATCGGATTTCTTCCAACTTCTTAATAACCATGTTTGGTGTAGCCCACTCGTCACGGTCAAAATCAGAAATAGAAACTTCAATATCTAAACGCTCTTGGAATTCAACTAATAAAGATACTACAGCGAAAGAATCAAGAATACCTTCTTCAAATAATTGAACATCTAAGTTTTCTTTCACAATATCGTTTTCACATACTTCTTCTAAAATATCTAATACTTGCTCTTTGAATTCTGCCATTTTTAAAATCTCCTTTATATCCGAAATATATTATATGTGCAACTTCTTAATGGAATAAGAAGGGTGCATTAAAAGTATCTGTTAAGGTGTCCAGAGAAGATTAGGAAACCGAAACATACAACGTGGAACGTAATTACAATCGCAAGGATGCGTGTAAATTTATTGTTGGGCCAAAACTTATGCTTCTTGTTTTTTCGTTCGAAAATATCGAATAAAATAAACAGTGCGGCATGATATAGACCATAAATAATATACTGCGCAACAGCGCTTCCTTGGATATGCCAAATTCCCATAATGAAAAAATTTAAAAATGCACCGATATACGAAATTGTGTAACGGTTCTTAATTAACTTTTTCTTCGTTGCAAAAAAGACGAAACGCATGTAAATAAAATCACGGAACCAGAATGATAAACTCATGTGCCAGCGGTTCCAGAAGTCTTTAATATTACGACTAAGGAAGGGCTTATTAAAGTTTTCTGGCGTTTTAATTCCCATCATATAACTTACACCAATTACAAAAGAGCTATAACCAGCAAAATCAAAGAATAGATATAAGCTATAGCTATACATGTAAATCATATTTGAAAAGATTGTATCGTGTTGAGCGAATGCTGGATCCATACAATATTGTTTTATTAAGTAAGCAATAATAAATTTATACAAGAAACCTTGGAAAATACGATTTAGTCCTGTATATAGTAAATTTTGATATTCTTCAGCGCTAGGTGGCTTTTGAATATCTTTTTGGAATCTTCGGTAACGATCGATAGGTCCTGTTGAAATCGCAGGGAAGAATAAAACGAATTCCCAGAAGTTAAAGAAAGAAAGCTCTTTAATTAAACCATCACGAACTTCAAATACCATTTGAACTGCTCTGAATGTTACGTAAGATATACCTAGAAAAACAACAAGTTTTAACTCAGGTAATAACGATGCAAATGGTGCGATTTTTGCCAAAATAAGAGGCAAAATCGATAAAATAACAGCTATGCAAAATGTGAATGTACTATTATTTTGTTTTCTTAAAATTAAATAGCCTTTAATAAGGACATATTGCCAAATAATAAATGCAGCTAACATCATTGCTTGCTTTGGTTTATCTGAGAAGATAATAGCAAGCATGACTAATGTTAAAACGGCATTATATTTACGCAACATTTTACCTTTTAATCCAGCTATGATAGTAGGTATTAATAAAATGCCCACTATAGCGAAAAAATAAAATGATCCATATGCGGTCATGCTGTAACCTCACTCAATAATTTTTTGCGATCTACCTTTCCATTTGGTGTCATTGGAATAGAAGATTGATACATGAATTTACGTGGAATCATGTAGTTTGGTAATCGCTCATTGAGTTCTTTTTTGATTGCAGATGTTAATTTGAATTCTTTTTCAAACGAATGCTCCCCAGGAACAACAACCGCTAATAAATAATCGTATTTCTCACCTTTTTTAATTGGAACGATAACTGCACCTTCTACGTAAGAACACGCACGAAGGTGATGCTCAATTTCTTCTAATTCCATTCGATAACCATGCAGCTTAATTTGGAAATCAAGACGACCATTATAGAATAGAAGACCATTTTCAACATAGCCAGCATCGCCTGTTTTATAGGCGCGCTCACCGTCAATCATAGTAAATGCTTTTTCTGTTAATTCAGGGCTTCCTAAATATCCAACGCTTACGCTTGGACCGACAATTACGATTTCGCCTTTTTCACCATCAGGTGCAATCGTACCATCTTCTTTCATAATAAGAAGGCGACAGTCTGATTTACAGTAGCCAACTGGAAGTGATTTGTATTGATCAAGTACTTCTTCTGTCACGTGAATACCTGTTACAGCGACAGTAGCTTCTGTTGGACCGTACGTATTCATAATTGTTGCATTTGGGAAACGCTCAATTAATTTTCTAGCTACTTCATTTGGTAACACTTCACCGCAGAATAAGAATGTTTTCATGTTTGGTAGCATATTCTCAGAGAAAGATGCTTCCATTAAACACATCTCTGCGAAAGAAGGTGTGGAAGTCCATACTTGTATATCCGATTGCTCTAAAGAAGCAAACAAGTCTTTTGGACGCGCAATCATATCTTTATCGATTGCCCAAAGCGTACCACCTGTTACTAATGATGGGTAAATATCCATAACAGATAAATCGAATGAGAAAGGTGCTTGGTTTAAGAATACTTGCCCTGTTTGTAAGTTGAAATCTTCTACAGCCCATTTTGTAAAGCTAACAAGGCAGTTATAAGTAATCTGAACCCCTTTCGGATTACCTGTACTTCCTGATGTGTAAATAATGTAGAAGTTCTCATCACCTTTTACCGCATGTTCAGGATTTGGAGTGTTCCCTTTATGAGTAAAGAAAATATCTTTTAAGTTGTCTTCACTTACGATGCGAACTGGCAAATCAGTTACAGTTACTTCTGCTGCCGATAAAAGCAATTTCGCACCAGAATTTTCAGCGATACGTTGTACACGATCAGCTGGGATAGATAAATCTACAGGAATGTAAGCATGTCCAGCTTTTACACATCCTAAAAAGTTAATAATCATTTCAGGTTGCATATGGCCATACACCATAATTGGTGAACGATCGTCTGGATACTCAGAAGAAATCCAATGTGCTAACGCATCAGAATCTTCCTTTAATTGTTTGTACGTAATTTTCGCATCTCGCCAAACAAAAGCGGTTTGATCAGGCGTTTCAATAGCCCACTTTTCAATTTGTTCTAATAACTTCATAACGTTCCCACCCTAGAATTCATTGTAAATAAATGTACTTGTGTTTGTATCATGGAATCCATACAACCAAAGTAATGCAAATAAAATTGCAAGATAATAAACCGTCTTTGCAACCCATTGTGTGAGTGGTCGAGACCATATCTCTTTTAATCTTTCCATGTCTTTCCCTCTCTTAATGAAATAATAGCTCTTTGTAGGTATCATGTCCTACATTATTGTGAAAAAAACAAAATCCCACATTTTAGGTAAAAATAAGTCAAAAGGCTCTTTTCTGATATTAGCACTAAATACTAAAAAAGAAAATCCCTAACTTAGCAATTATATTACATTCAGCATGAATTTGTAATGGGTTTGACATGTAAATAGAAAGTGGATTGTGTGAATACATAAAAGTGGACTATAAGAATACGTAAAAATGCAGTATTTGTTTTTATTAATCATTTAAGACGGAGTAAAATTTAAAATTTCTAGTTCTTTTGAAAAGGAGGAAATTATCATGAATAGAGTGTGGAAGAGTCTAATTTCGGAAGAAAATATCGTGAAATGGAGAAGGCATTTTCATAAGTATCCGGAATTATCATTTCATGAAAAAGAAACTTCGCAATTTATATATGATACACTATGCTCATTTTCTTCTTTTGAAGTAACGAGACCGACGAAGTATAGTGTACTAGCAATTAAAAGGGGTGTGAAGCAAGGGAAAGTAATTGCGATTCGAGCTGATATAGATGCTTTGCCAATTCAAGAGGAGACAAGTAAATCTTATACATCTGTGAAAAAAGGAATGATGCATGCATGTGGGCACGATGCTCACGCAGCTATTTTATTAAGCACTGCAGAGGTGCTTAATAATATGAAGGAAGAGTTTGTAGGAGAAATTCGTCTATTCTTTCAGCATGCAGAAGAAGTATACCCTGGTGGTGGACAAGAAATGGTTGAGGCTGGTGTTATGGACGGTGTTGATTATGTAATAGGTTTACATGTTATGTCTGGCTTGGAAAGTGGGAATGTAGGAATTGTATATGGACCGATGATGGCAGCACCAGACGTATTTACAGTTGAGATCCAAGGCAAAGGAGGGCATGCGGCGCGGCCAGAAGAAACGATTGATCCTATCGCTATCGGAGCGCAGATTATTACAAATCTACAACATATCGTATCTAGAAATACAAGTGCTTTCATGCAAAGAGTCGTTTCAGTTACGCAGTTTCATGGGGGAGTGGCTGACAATATTATTCCTAGTACAGCAACTTTAATGGGAACTGTTCGTTCATTTAATCAAGCATTGAGGGTGGAAGCAGAAGGGAAAATCGAGAAAATTGTGAAAGGAATTACAGAAGCACATGGAGGATCGTATACATATACGTATCGATATGGATATGATCCGGTTATTAATGATGAATATATTACGAAAATAGTAGAAGAAAGTGCACTACATTTGTTTGGGAATGAGCGTGTTGTGAAGCTTGAACCTTCTATGGGTGGGGAAGATTTTTCAGCATATTTAAGAAAAGCACCCGGTTGTTTCATTAAATTAGGAACAGGTAATGAAAATATATATACTTGTTATCCACATCATCATCCGAAATTTGACGTGGATGAATCAGCATTAATTTGTGGAGTGGAGCTATTTTTAGAGACTACTATAAGATTACTAAAATCATAGAAAAACAAAAAAAGGCAACTGCGCTCTATCGCAGTTGCTTTTATTTCTTTCCGTCAGAGAGGGCTGAGAAAGAACTATGCTCATTCATAGTATATGAATAGCTAACGGACAAGCTTGTACATTTTAATCATTTTTTTAAAAATAGTTGTTGACATTGATAATCAATGTCAATTAATCTAAATATAGTTGAAATTGATAATTATTATCAATAGGATGGATGCGACATGTTAATGAGAAAAAAATTTCACCTTCTACGGAGGGGATTAAAAGATAAAAATAAAGATGTTGATCAGCATATGGAATGGCAACGAAATGTAATTCGGTCTGAATATGTAGATGAGAAGAAGAGCATTCAAACAGAAAAAGAGATACAAAGTAAAGGGAGAGGTTCAGTTGAGTAAGTTAGTAATGATTTTTGCAAGTATGAGTGGAAATACAGAGGAAATGGCTGACCATATTGCCGGCGTAATTCGTGAAACAGAAAATGAAATTGAAGTTATTGATATTATGGATTCACCAGAAGCTTCTATATTGGAACAGTATGATGGAATTATTTTAGGTGCATACACTTGGGGAGATGGTGATCTTCCTGATGATTTCTTAGATTTTTATGATGCAATGGATTCTATTGATTTAACTGGGAAAAAAGCGGCAGTATTCGGATCATGTGATTCGGCTTATCCGAAATACGGAGTGGCGGTTGACATTTTAATAGAAAAGCTACAAGAGCGCGGGGCAGCAGTTGTGTTAGAAGGACTAAAAGTAGAATTAACGCCAGAAGATGAAGATGTAGAAAAATGTTTACAGTTTGGAGCTGAATTTGTAAAACACCTTTCTTAATGGCAGAAGGGAGCTGAAGAGCAAGTGCATGAGAAAATCTCAATCAAAACGATGACAGATTATCATTTGTATGATTTTATGCGGTGTCCGCATAAATTTTATTTTCGTCATATAAAAAGAAGAGAACCTTCTTCATTTGAATGGCAACAAATAGCGCAAATGATTGTGAATCAAATTATTAACGAGTATTACACGCTACCTGCGGGTCAACAAACGAAAATTGTACTTTTAATATTAATAGAAAAGTATTGGAAAAAAGTAAGGATTAATATGTTTGCTTCGAAGACGGAGTACTATATTGTATTAGCGAAGCTAACGGATCACTTATTACAGTTTGTTGAAAGGGATGATAGTCAGACACCACCATTGTTTTTATACGAGAAGTTTCAAAAATATATGGAAGAGTTAGGTGTCCACATGTCATTGACATTTGAAGTTGGTGAGTGGAATGCTGAGTCGTTTGTAATTAAAAAGTATGTTGTCGATGCGGATGAGGAAATGCTTGCTCTTTGTCAGAAGCTAATGACAGTATTCAGTTATAAAGCTTTCGGCGTTCTTCCAGGAAAAATTGAAGTTATTAATTTAATAGAAGGAACTAAGTATGAGTACATTCCGAAACAGGAAGATATTATAACTGGAATGGCTGATTTATCTAGAATGAAAGAAATGTTACAGCAACCTGAGCATTATACAGAGCGTCATTTTCGTTCTGAGTGTATAAGTTGTGCGTTTCGTAGTGAATGCCAAGGGGAAGAAGTAAAGAAAGAAGCGAAACAGAAGAAAAATATAGTACATTAAAGGATGCAATTTTGCATCCTTTTTTGTTATTGACATGAAAAGCTTTTCATCATTTACGGTATATTTGTAGCAGATTTTAATAAAGTGAAACTTTAATCAGTGGGGGTCAATCGGGCTACCCGCAAATAGCGGGATAAAGGGAGGAATAATCAATGAAAGATGAAACGAAAGTATTTCAATGGTTAAAAGAACAAAATGCTCCTTTTGAAATTCAACTGCAAATCCTACAGGCATTTCAATTGTATAAAGTTATTGTTGAAATGGATAAAAAGTTAATGATGTATGAGGAGAGAGTATATAGGGAGAGAATGTAATCTCATCCCTGTAATATCGTTTTTAGCTGTTCTGTACCTGTAATGAATTCGAGTTCATTCTCTGATTCAAAGTTATAAATAATATTATGTAGTAAAGGACTGTATTGATAAAAGGTAGTAATGCGGTGAATGAGTAATGGATCATGATGAGGAATAAGTGTACTGTACTGTTCATATACAGATGTAGTAAACTCATGTCCGAAATCATAATATAGCCCTGCAAAATCAAAAGCAGGATCGCCAATTTGCGCATCACCAAAATCGATAACACCTGAAATGCTTTTGTTCTGCTTGTTAAATAAAATGTGATGATGTGTAAAATCAGCGTGAATGATTGTGTTTTGAAAAGTGGATGTAGCTAAACATGCAAAGAAATTTTCAAATAAGCGATTTAAGGCTAGTTTCTGTAATGAAGTAAGGTTAGTAGTAAGATATTGGTTTAATTTTGTTTGTAGCTCTTTCCAGTAGGTACATGTTTTTTCAATAGGGAAACATAGCGTTGTAACTTCGTTTAAAGGAATACTATGTAGTGCCGCAAGGAAAGTAGCTAATTGTGTAATAATTGCTTTCAGCTCTGTATCCTCCAGCTTGGCAACTGTTTCTGTTTTTAATGGTTCACCATGAATGAGAGTATAGTAACTACAAAGAGGAATCTCATCAGATTCATTTTTATAAATTAGGTGATATTGTGGAACCTTGATTTCTTGTAGTGATTGAGTGAGAATTGTGCATAGTTCTTTTTCTAACGGAATTCGCATTGCATATTCCTGTTTTCGCGGGAAACGAAATAGTAGCTCATCATTTACTATAACTGCTACATTATCCCACCCTTCTTCATTTTGTTTATATGAATGTATAGAAAGATTAGGCAAAGCTTCTTTTATATAATGTTTGTAAGAGTCCATAATTGTTCCTCGTTTCTGAGTTAAGTTATTCTATTTTATGATATCAGAATCTTCTTTCTATATGTTAAAATATAGCTATCATTATGAAGAAGGGCGGGAGTATTACGAAAAAAAGACTGTTAATCATTTCTCTATGTATCGCTTTTGTATTGTTTTGGTCATATAAAGAGGAGGTTTTTGCTACCTTTAAACCGATTGATCAGTACGAGTTAAATAAGGAATTAAAGAACAAAAGTATAGAAAATTTAACTCATAATGAAATGAAAAAGGTAGGAGAGCATTTTGTGACCGAGCAACTATCCGTGTTTGAGTTTAATAATAAAGAAGATGTGAAACGAAAAGGTGAAGAACTATTTTTAAATAGAGGGTATGAACAATTAATAGAAAATTATTATCCCAATCGTTTTCAAGATTTAGAGTATAAATTTACAAACGAGGAGATACGTGAAGAGACAGATGAGAGTTTTCTCTATCAAGCTGTAGCGTACGTTGCGGGTACTGAAAATGGTAAGAGAAGCGAAATGAAATTGAATTATGAAGTGAAAATTGTAAAGGTTAATAATATATTTATGGTGCTAGAACAAAAGCAGCGCGTACAATAAAGGAAATTCATTGCTCAATAGATCATTTGGGGGTGTACTACTTAATGCGGAATAAAAAGGCCCTCAAGGAATCAAGGACCTTTAAAGATTTTCATTTTGTTGACCAAGTTCTTTTTGAGCAATATATAAATTTCCTTGCTCCACTTGTTTAAGTGTATGAACAGAATCGCCTGCATATCCTTTTTGTGTTTTAACAGTTCTTTTGGAACGATTGGAATTTTGTTTCTTCATATAATAGGCCACCTTTCATCAAAAATAAACGAAAATGATAAGTATGAGTAATACAGCGGCGAAAATGGTAATGCCCATTAAAAACGAAGTGTTTTTATATTTAGGTGGCTTATGTACATCTTGCCGATATCCAGGTGAAATTTCAGGGGCAAATTCTTCATTGAATGATTGCTTTTTTTCTTTGTCGTCCATATGTACCCACCTTTCTTTTTCATTATATTATACGTTACAAGAAAAAATATGCATAAAGAAAACAGCCGCTTTATTATTAGCGGCTGTTTTGTGTTGTATATTTTCGTTGTACTTGAAAGAGACGGATAAGGAGGAAGGCAGCGCCAAATGCTAGACCGATAATAAGACCGATCCAATAACCTTTTGCGGCCCATTCTGTATATGTTGCTAATATGTAACCTAGTGGTAGACCTATTATCCAATAAGCAATTAAAGTCATAATTAGAGCAACATTTACATCTTTATACCCACGCAGAGCTCCTTGTACAGGGGTTGCAATTGCATCTGAAATTTGAAATAAAATCGCAAAGATAAGAAATTCTTTTGCTAAATGATGAACTTTTGCATCTGTCGTATAAATAGAAGCAATTTGATTATCAAAGAAGTAGAGAAGAATTGAATATAATAAAGCAAAGGCAAGGGCTAATCCAATTCCAATCAGTCCGTATTGTTTTGCATTATCGTAACGTTTTGCTCCAACTTCGAATCCGACTGCAATAGTCATTGCCATTGCTAAACTTAGCGGAGTCATATATAACAAGGAAGCAAAGTTCATAGCTGCTTGGTGAGCTGCAATAGTTGTCGTACTAAAATTACTCATCATGAGCGTTACCGCAGCGAAAATACTCGTTTCAAAAAAGATAGCAAATCCGATAGGAACGCCAAGCTTTAAGAATGTTGTCCAACTCGAAAGAGAAGGGCGATATAATTGTTTGAAAATGTTGAAAGAGGCAAAAGGCTCTTTCGTCTGAATAATAATGACTGTAATAATTAAAATGCACCAATATGTTGCAGTGGAAGCAATTGCTGCTCCGACACCACCAAGCTTTGGGAAACCGAAGTTACCAAAAATTAATAGGTAATTTAATATTACGTTAATTGGTAATGATAGTAATGTAATAATCATCGTTGTGCGAGTTTTTCCTAATGCATCAATAAATCCACGTAAAACAGTGTAAGTGAATAAAGGTATAATTCCTATTGCGATAATACTTAAAAATTGAGCTGCAATTCGTTCCACAGGTTCTTCTAAGCGCATGCCGTTTAAAATAGGTGAAACGACGAAGAAACCGATGAGGATAACAACGAAGCTAGCACAAATTGCTAAATAAACTGCTTGTATGACAACGTGGGGAACGTCCTTTTTTTTCTTGGATCCGACGAGTTGTGCAACAATGGGAGTAGTAGCCATTAAAATTCCTGTTAATCCCGTACTAACTGGAAGCCATATACTTGTTCCAATTGCAACACCTGCTAAATCAGTTGGACTTGCATGTCCTGACATTGTTGTATCAAAAAAACTCATCGCAAATAATGACATTTGCGTTACGAAAATCGGAAAAAATAGTAATACAAATTGCTTTAACTTTTGTGAAAATGAAGTAGTTTCTTTCATAAAATCCCCTTTCCATATAAAAAAACAAACTCTTACTATCATACAATTTAATCAAAGATTAGAAAAGAAATACGCGCCTACAACATATGAAACCAATAAAAAAAGGATGCACTTTGAAAAGGGATAAGGTATTATGATAAGGTGTGAAAAAATTACATATTATTTGTTATTAAGGAGGCACTACTTGTGGCTGATTGGTTAATTGGTTTAATCATGGGTGCTGTTGAAGGGTTAACAGAGTTTCTACCAGTATCATCAACAGGACATATGATTTTAACAGGACATTTAATTGGATTTGACGATGAGAGAGCGAAAGTTTTTGAAGTTGTTATCCAATTGGGATCGATTTTAGCAGTTGTTGTTATATTTTGGAAGCGTCTATGGTCGTTAGTTGGAATAGGTAAAGTAACAGACGGACCATCGTTAAATTTATTACATATTATTATCGGGATGATTCCTGCCGGGATACTTGGCGTATTATTCCATAGCACTATTAAAGAGGTTTTATTTGGTCCAGGACCAGTTGTTATTAGCTTAGTAGCCGGTGGTATTTTAATGATTGTTGCTGAGAAGTTTTCAAAACCAAGTACAGCAAGAACGTTAGATGAAATCACATATAAACAGGCATTTACAATTGGAATGTTTCAATGTTTAGCTCTTTGGCCAGGATTCTCTCGTTCTGGTTCTACAATCAGTGGTGGTTTATTAGCTCGCGTGTCGCATACAGCGGCAGCTGAATATACGTTCATTTTAGCGGTACCGATGATGGTAGCTGCAAGTGGATTAGATTTAATTAAAAGCTGGGATGTATTAAGCTCAGCAGATATAACGCTATTTGTAACAGGGTTTATAACTGCATTCGTTGTTGCGATGCTTGCAATTGTTTCATTCTTGAAATTATTATCTCGTGTGAAACTAACACCGTTCGCTTATTATCGTTTCATTTTAGCTGCGGTATTCTATTTCTTCATTATGTAATAAAAAAACCTGCCGAGCTCGGCAGGTTTTTTTATTTTACTATTTTTTCCACTATATTTTCCATTACATGCTCCCAAAGAGAAGTATCATCAGCTAATGTAGCACGGAAATTAGCATACATTTCTTTTTGTTTTTCTTCGAATGTTGGATCTTCTTTTTCAGGTAATGTAGCGCGCATTGAAGTTACTAATTCTTGTACTTTTGGAGCGCGTGGTCCAAAGACGGCTTGTTCATTTCCATCTTTATCAATGAAAATAAAGATTGGAATCGCACGTGCTGTTCCATTTGTTAAATATTGATCCATTAATTCTAAGTTTTCGTCGCGAATTAATAAACTCATTTCAATATTTGCAACTTCAGAAATTCGTTTCATAACAGGTACGCATAAAAGAGCATCGCCACACCAATCAGCAGTTAATACGATAACACGCCAGCCGTCATTTTGACGTTCTTCTAATACAGGAAGTAATTCATTTGGAATTAAAAAGTTATTGTAAATGTGTAGTAGCTCGTATTGGTTTACTTGCATTTCATTCACATATGTATCAAAGGACATACCTTTATCAGCCCATTGTTGTAAGTTCATAATTAACACCTCTTTAGTAAGATTTGCTTTCATTGTACCAATTTTTATATAGAAAAGCTTGTATTCTTACTCTTTCTCGTCACTTAATAATTTATTTAAGAGGAAAAAGAATAGTACGACACATAATTCAGCTATGTTGGACATTTGTACGCTTTCTATCCAATCATCAGCAGTATGAATGACGAACCAATCTAGTGTAATTTCAATGAATGAGAAAAGAGTAATAGAAATCCAATTTGGCATGTTTTGTGTCAGTGGATATAGCAGCGCTTTGAAGAAACTGAAGATGAAAAATGTAATACTGTCTAAGAAAGTGATTAATAAAAAAAAGAGAAGTAACGCAGTACGTGAACTATACTCTATACCTGTAATTTGAAAGATTCCTACATATACAAAAAATATAAATGCAAAAATTATAATGAGAAAAAGAGCGATAATACTAATGATAATCGTTTTATCTTTTAGGCTGAGATTTGAGAATTTCTCCTCCTCATGCATTAAAATACCCCCTTTTTCTGGAAGTTAACTTCATTTTATCATGAAATACATATTAAAAAACTACGAATTATGGGAAAATAAGGTGACAAAAAGTAAGATTTCATGTAAAATTATTAATAAGGTTTTTATTTAACTAAATGAAATAAAAGGAGCTGTCAAAGTTGTCTCAAAATCGAGAGCAATTAATGGAAGAACTATCGACAAATGTGTTTGCTATGTTTCGCACATTGCGTAATGATATCGGAAAAATATTCGGTGGTTACATACCGTGGAATGAATTCATCGTCCTGAGAATATTAAATCGTACGAATAAAGAAATGGTATCGCGTGTAGCAAATGAATTAAATGTGTCGAATAGTCATATTACAGCTGTTACAGAAAAATTAATTAATAAAGGTTTTGTAACTCGTTCACGTTCTACATCAGATCGCCGAGTTGTGTATTTAGAGATTACAGAACAAGGGAAAGATTTAGTTGCGAAAATGGAAGATGCGAAAAAACAATATTTACAAGAAAGATTCTCTACACTTTCAGAAGATGAAATGAATGTAATGATTTCGATTTCCAAAAAACTTATTTAAGTGATAATAAACAAGAAAACGCTTACGTAATGAAAGAGAAGATCTTCCTTATATATGGAAGGTCTTCTTTCGTGTGTAATAGATGTTAAAAAATAAAATGTGTATGAAAAAAGATAGAGCGCCATACTACTAATACAAGGAAGGGGGGAGAAGTATGACGAATCGTAACGGTAGTAAAGGGAGCGGTAATCAAGGGTCACCAAAGTCCGGCCAGTTTAATCAGGAATTTAGCACTGAATTTGAAACTGGTAATGATAATAAAGGGAAAGAATATCGTTCTAAAAAAGGGAGTAAATCAAAAAAGGAGTGAATATATTCACTCCTTTTTTGATTTACGATGCTGCCGATTGATCAGTATTATATTTTTCTTCTGATTTTGCGACAATCATTGCGCAAATTGCATCACCAGAAATGTTTACAGCTGTTCTAGACATATCTAGAATACGGTCAATACCGATAATTAAAGCGATACCTTCTACTGGTAGATTTACTTGATTTAAAACCATTGTAAGCATTACAAGTCCAACACCTGGCACACCAGCAGTACCGATACTAGCTAGTACAGCAGTTAATACGACCATAGCTAATTGCGGTAATGTAAGTTCAACTCCGTATACTTGAGCGATAAATACAGTGGCTACCCCTTGCATAATGGCAGTACCATCCATATTAATAGTTGCCCCTAGTGGTTGTACAAATGAGCTTATCGCTTTTGGAACGCCAAGCTTATCTTGTGCTGTTTTCATTGCAAAAGGAAGCGATGCATTAGAGCTAGATGTACTAAATCCAATTGCCATTACTGGTCCGAAATGTTTAAAGAAACGAACAATACTTTCTTTTGCTAATACCTTTAATAAGCCGCCATATACAAAGACCCCGTGAATAATGAGTACTAACATAACGACAATCATATACTTGAACATCGCAGCGACGCCTGCAAGACCCATTTTACCAACGGATGAAGCGAGCAAACCGAATGTTCCAATTGGGGCTAATTTCATAACGAGATTAACAAGATACATCATTAATTCGTTGCCCTGTTCAAGTAATGAATGGATACCTTGAACTCGTTTTCCTAAAATAGCTATACCGAGTCCAATCAATACGGCAAAGGCAATGATTTGTAACATGTTTCCGTCAGCCATCGCTTTTGCTGGGTTATCTGGTACGATATTTAGCAATGTGTCGACGAAAGATGTTTCAGTTTTTGCCCCTTCATACTTAAGACCTTCTGTTTTAAAATTACCGCCAGCTCCTGGCTTTATAATAAGTGCAAATGTAACCGCTATAGTGATGGCAACCGCAGTTGTTACGAGAAAGAATGAAATTGATTTTAAACCGATTCTTCCAAGTTGTTTCGGATCTCCAAGGCCGGCAGCACCAAGTACGATAGAAATGAACACAACAGGAACAACTAGCATTTTAATAAGTCGAATAAACAATTGACCAATTGGGTTGAACACATATTGATTTAGTGGCTCAAAGATAGATGGAGCGGCTAAATTTAGAGTGAGTCCGACAACTAGACCTAGAAATAATGCGATTAAGATTGCTTTTGTTTGTTTCAATAAAATCCCCCCTTTTGTTTTTGCGAAATTCCTTCCTAAAGTAATTATACCGAAAAAATACCTAATTTGACAATATTTTCTGAATTTTTCGTTTTTTTATTTAAGTACAGATAGATTGATTTTGTGTTTGGAAAATAAAATAGACCATCACATTGGATGGTCTAGGGAAGGGGACAATTTATGTCAATTTAATTAGGGATGGAAGTTGCTTTAAGACACTGGGGAATGTCTTAAAAATTAGGGAGGAACAACTTCGATACATATACTATAAAAGATAGGTGTGACTCTCATGTGAACATAGGGTGAAAGAGAGAGGGAGTTTTAAATAAAAGATAGAAAGACAAAAAAATAAGACCATCATTTATAAGATGGTCAAGGAAGGGGACAATTTATGTCAATTTAATTAGGGATGGAAGCTGTTCAAAGACACTGGGGAATGTCTTGTAAATTAGGGAGGAACAACTTCGATACATATACTATAAAAGGGAGATGTGACCTCTGTGTGAACATAGAGTGAAAGAGAGAGGAAGTTTTAAATAAAAGATAGAAAGACAAAAAAATAAGACCATCATTTATAAGATGG
>NZ_JBMDKC010000069.1:0-30252 GCF_057809515.1 Bacillus sp. FG16 | reverse complement strand
TCAAAGGTTAGGAACTGAACAATTGTTAAAATATTAAACGTAACTTATATACATAACGACGTCAACTGGCGCTGGATGGATAGATAACAATGATAATAGCTTAGAAGTTCAAGAGATTCATAAACTATCTAACCAAAAATTAATCGTAAAAGAAGAAGCTTCCATACATGCCCTTCCGTTCCAATCGTTTAAAGAAGAAGGGAAACTACAACCACAAGTCATTACTCCTACTGAACAAGCTGGAAATTGGTTTAAAGTCCAAATAAACGAAACAGCAAAATGGATTTATGCACCTTCTGCTACATTTGAAGGTACAAAAGCTTCATTATTAAAAAACAGTCGTACTGCTAAAAATAGTTTATTGAGAGCTCCGGAATCTCTACAAACAAACAATATTTATGGCGTTACATTTAAAGAAATGATTGTCCCAAAAGGAAATGACGATATTCGCCCTGGCTACCCGATGGTACCTAAATATATTACGATTCACGAAACGGCTAATACAGCGAAAGGTGCTAATGCTCTAAATCATGCAAAATTCTTAGATAACCAAGCACGCGGAACAGCTGATCGCGCCGCATCTTGGCATTTCACAGTAGATGATAAAGAAATTTATCAACATCTTCCGGTAAATGAAGTTGGATGGCATGCTGGAAATAAAACTGGAAACTATGAATCTATCGGAATTGAAATTGCCGTTAATCAAGATGGAAACTATGAAAAAGCGGTAGAAAACGCCCGTAAATTGGCAGCTTATTTAATGAACGACTTAAATATTTCTCTAGATAAGGTCCAAAAACACCAATTTTGGTCAGGAAAAAACTGCCCTGCGTTTATGATTCAACGCGGACAATGGAATGCTTTCTTAAAAGGAACTGAAACATACTATAAGGAAAACCAAAAAAATCCCGTAACTGATGACATTACAGGTGGATGGTATGAACAAGACATTCGTCAATTAGCAGCTAGAGGTATTATGCAAGGAGAAGGGAACGGCAAGTACTTCCCAGAACGTCTTGTAACGCGTGCTGAATTTGCTACATTAATTACTCGTGCTTTACAATTACCAAGTGGAAATGCTAAGTTCACAGACTTAGAACAAGTACACCCATCTTTAAGAGACGGTATTAATCGTGCAGCAAGCGCAGGTATAATCCGCGGACGTGGTGATAATACATTTGATCCAAATACTACAATTACACGCGAAGAAGCTGTTATTATGATTGATCGTTCTCTAAAACACGCTGGTATTTTTGCAAAACAAGTTGAACTACCATTCGTAGACCAAAACTTAATTTACGCTAAAGAAGAAGTACAAAGAGTATATGGATATGGAATTGTAAAAGGTAATGAATTGAATCAATTCGTACCAAAAGGACCATCACAACGTGCACACGCAGCTGCATTTATAAACAGAATGCTTAGCGTGATTGAAGCTTAAAATATTTATCTGTATTAATTTAAAAGGCATCAGAGATTGTATATCTCTGATGCCTTTTATACATCTGTTAACTATTTTTAGCCATGAATCTTAAACGTATTCCTAGTAACAGAAGCATAAAACCGATGAATGGAATGTAATTCGTATTGTGTCCTGTAGCTGGAAGTTGTTGATTATTAGAAGAACCTTGTCCTTTTTCTGGTAAATTAGGTTTTTCTACTCCCTCACCTGGCTTTTCTGTTCCTTCACCCGGCTTTCCTGTTCCTTCACCTGGTTTTCCTGTTCCTTCATCAGGCTTCCCTGTTCCTTCACCTGGTTTTTCCGGATCTTTATCTGTATCTTTTTTATTTGTAATTTGAAGCTTTACAACTTCAATTTTTTCATTAGAAATCGTAAATTTCATTTCCTTATCGGATAAAGTATATCCTTCTGGCGCTTGGATTTCTTTTAAAGTGTAATCTCCTGGTTCTAACTTCTTAGAAGTCGCTTTACCGCTCTTATTTGTTGTTAATGTGTCCATTTTTGTTCCGTCTTTGCAAATTTCAAACACTGCGCCTGCTAATGTTGTATTTGTATTATTAGCATCTACCTTTGTAATTTCTAATTGACCTGTAATTTCTTCTTTCACTTTTTCATTCATAACTTCTTGTTTTACTACATCATTTGCTACAACATTTACTTCTACTGTTACTTCTAACGCCTTATAACCTTCCGGCGCTTTCGTTTCTTCTAACGTATACTTTCCTGGCACTAAGCTTTCGAATTTCACAACGCCGTCTTTATTCGTTATTTTCGCTTCTCCAACTACTTGACCAGCTTCGTTCTTTAATTTAAATTCTGCACCTGCTAGAACTTTTCCACTCTCTGCATCCTTTTTAATTACTTGTAAGCTTCCTAGTTCTTTCGCGTTTTCCACTTGTACTTCTACTACTTTGTTTGCTTCCACAACGACTTCAATTTCTTCTTTTAACAATTTATATCCTTGTGGTGCTTTCGTTTCTTTTAATGTGTATGTTCCTGGTTCTAATTTCTGAGAAATTACTTTACCAGTTTTATCTGTTCGTAACGTATCTACTTTTTTACCATCTTTATACACTTCGAATTCTGCGTCTGATAATACTTTCGTTTTGTCTTCCGCATCTACTTTTACAATTTCGAATTGACCTGTTACTTTTTCATTCGTAACTTCTTGTTTTACTACTTCGTTCGCTACAACGTTTACTTCTACTGTTACTTCTAACGCCTTATAACCTTCTGGTGCTTTCGTTTCCTCTAACGTGTACTTTCCTGGTACTACGTTTTCGAATTTCACAACACCATCTTTATCTGTTGTTTTCGTTTCTCCAACTACTTGACCAGATTCATTCTTTAATTTAAATTCTGCGCCTGCTAGAACTTTTCCACTCTCTGCATCCTTTTTGATTACTTGTAAGCTTCCTAGTTCTTTTGCGTTTTCTACTTGTACTTCTACTACTTTGTTTGCTTCCACAACGACTTCAATTTCTTCTTTTAACAATTTATATCCTTGTGGTGCTTTCGTTTCTTTTAATGTGTATGTTCCTGGTTCTAATTTCTGAGAAATTACTTTACCAGTTTTATCTGTTCGTAACGTATCTACTTTTTTACCATCTTTATACACTTCGAATTCTGCATCTGATAATACTTTCGTTTTATCTTCTGCATCTACTTTTACGATTTCGAATTGACCAAGGCTCTTACCGTTCGTTACTTTTACATCAATAACTTTTTCACCGTCAACTGTTACATGAATTATTTGTTTTGTTAACTCATAACCTTCTGGTGCTTTTGTTTCTTCTAACGTATATTCACCTGGCACAAGTCCGTCTACTTTAACCGTTCCAGACTTATCTGTTGTAATTCCTTCTTTTACAACATTTCCTTTTGCATCTTTCAATGTAAATTCTGCGCCTGCTAAGCGTTTCGTTTGATCTTTATCATCCATTTTAATAATTTGTAGAGAACCTAAGATTTTTTCGTTTTCTGCCTCTACTTTTACTACTTCTTTCTCGTTTTGAATTGTTACTTTCCATTCTTTATTTGAAAGCTTGTAGCCCGCTGGTGCTTTCGCTTCTTTCACTGTGTATTCACCTAGCGGTAATTTTGGTGACATCACTTTTCCACTCTCATCTGTTTTCAGTTCCGCTACCTTTTTACCATCTTTATACACTTCGAATTCTGCACCTGATAATAATTTCGTTTTATCATTCGCATCTACTTTCACGATTTCGAATTGACCTGTTACTTTTTCATTCGTAACTTCTTGTTTTACTACTTCGTTCGCTACAACGTTTACTTCTACTGTTACTTCTAACGCCTTATAACCTTCCGGCGCTTTCGTTTCCTCTAACGTGTACTTTCCTGGCACTACATTTTCGAATTTCACAACACCGTCTTTATTCGTTGTTTTCACTTCTCCAACTACTTGACCAGCTTCATTTTTTAGTTTAAATTCTGCACCTGCTAGAACTTTTCCACTCTCTGCATCCTTTTTGGTTACTTGTAAGCTTCCTAGTTCTTTTGCGTTTTCTATTTGTACTTCTACTACTTTGTTTGCTTCCACAACGACTTCAATTTCTTCTTTTAGCAATTTATATCCTTGTGGTGCTTTCGTTTCTTTTAATGTGTACTTTCCTGGTTCTAATTTCTGAGAAATTACTTTACCAGTTTTATCTGTTCGTAACGTATCTACTTTTTTACCATCTTTATACACTTCGAATTCTGCATCTGATAATACTTTCGTTTTATCTTCCGCATCTACTTTCACAATTTCAAATTGACCTGTTACTTTTTCGGGGATCTTTTTATTCACCACATCTACAGTCACTACTTTATTAGCCTCTACATCAACAGAAACTGAACTAGATGATAATTCATATCCTTTCGGTGCTTCTACTTCTTTTAATGTATAGCTTCCAACTGGAAGTTGTTTCGATAAGGCTTCACCTTTATCATCTGTAACAATTGTTTCCACAACTTTCCCATCTTTATCGATAACATCAAATTTTGCACCTGGTAGAAGTTGACCAGATTCACTATCTTTTTTCAATAATTTAAATTGGCCATTCTCTACTTTTTTCGTATTCTTCATAACAAGTTCAATTACGTTTGTATTATCAATTGTTACTTTGACTGGTGTATCAACTTTTATATATCCTTCTGGTGCACTTATTTCTTTTACAAAATAGTCACCAAGTGGTAAATCTTTAACTTCCGCAATACCCTTTTCGTTTGTTGTAACAGTAGCCACAACGTTATTATCTTTGTCTATAACATCAAATTTTGCGTCTTTTAAAACAATGTTTTTATCATTTTCATCAACTTTTTTAATTTGTAAATGTCCTTTTTCGGCTACCGGCTTATTCCACTTTGGCCAGTTAAATTTAAAGTTATGAACTTCAAAACCATCTCTTTGGTGTAATCCTCCAACATAGGCTTGTCCATTAATAGAACCACCTTTTGTTTCTACAACTGCATTAGGTGCAAACACACTACCTACTACACCATAACCTTTAGTTGTTATCTTTGTAGCATTAGGAAATACCCAAATTACTTTACTAGCTAACTCAGTAAAAGATGAATTAGGGTCGTATGCTTGAGATGTATTAATTAAATCCGTCGCCATCCCAGTATTTCTTGTATCATACAAAATTGCACCGCCACCAAAACTCACTTCTTCTGCATCTGAATAAATAACAATAAAGTCTTTATTCTCTACATTCGGAAGAAAAACGTCTTTTACATCAAATGCTTTCTTTCCCGTCTGGCCTGAAGAGACATAAATATTAGGGTTGTTTACATCTTCACCGATTCCAAAGCTCATATTAGGTTTTGGCTTATCAGTGTGTAGTTTACTTGCATCCCCAATTACACCATCAACGTCTTTTCTAAATTCTTTAAACTTAGCATCAATCTCCGCTTGCTCTTTATAAGAGATACGGTCATATGATGTTTTCATTGCGCCATCTGGGTCACCGTCTTTTGTCATCGCCACTGTTCCATCTTGAATAATTACTTGTCCTGCTCCCGCTTTCGTAAATTGACCGCCTAGTAATAATGATGGATATCCTTCATCTACCCAAGTTGCTCCAGCTAAGTTATTTGCTCCAGTTGCAGCCGCTACGACTGTATAACTTGATGCGTTCATATTTTTCTGAACAGCCATCGCACCTTCAATATCCGCACTCGTTGCACTATGATCTCCAAAAATGATGGCGTTGTAATAAGATACATCACCTAAACCTTTTAACTCTGTTGTAGCTGCCTCTGCTTTAAATGGTAAATGGATTAAAAAATTCATACATATTAGTAATACAACTATCAAACTACTACTTAACTTTTTAATTTTTTGATTAAATGATTTCCTCAAGAAATTCATTCCCCCTTTTAAACTTCCTAAAATCACAAAAAGAAGCACATTTCATATGTACCAGGTCTTACTCACATTAACTTAAAATAATCCATTTAAATAAAACAAAGAAACGCTAAAACGACTTAATAAAATTACTACAATTCATTTTTGAAATAATACGTGAACTAAACTGTCATGCGGAAATACTTTTACGTATGGGAGCCCAATAAAATTAATCTGAAGAATATTTCATGTGGTGTAACTATTTTGACAACATCATTCACTTTACATTAGTTTTCTAAAGGATTCAAGTGAATTGTATAGATTTCATACACAATTCACATTTTAAAACGTTTTCATTCCTTTTAATAAGCTCCACAAAAAAACGTAGCCAAAAAGCTACGTTTTTCTTTCATCGTTTCGGTGTATTTTTATGATTCTTCAAAAACGGAAGCGGGAATTGCTTACGGAAATGCTCTTTAATCATGTACTCTACACCGTTCTCACTATTTGAACGTGTAATCCAATCTGCTGCTTGCTTTAACTCTACAGGTGCGTTCCCCATCGCTACCCCAAGTCCCACGTTTTCAATAACCTCTAAATCTTCCATACTATCTCCAATCGCAACCATTTCATTTAGCGAAATATTTAAATGCTCTCCAAGCAATTGTAATCCGCGTAACTTCGATACATTTTGCGGCAAGATTTCTATTCGTTTTGAATCACATTCAACATACTCTACATCTTGGAATGCTTTTCTTAATGTGTTCAGCCCTCTTTCTTTTTCACCCTTAGTTTGGAAAAGAACATCAATTTTTGGCGCCGCTACCGGATGGTCACGAAGCGCGTCACCTAACGAATCTACAAATTGAACTGGATAAAATAACGGATCTGCGCTTGATAATACAGTGCGCGCAATTAAGTTTGGTGTATTTCTCTCACGATTTCCTATCGAAAACCGTTCATGAGAAATACGTACGTTACAATCAAAGTGCTCTAACACTTGCACAATATTAAAAGTCTTCTCTTCAGATAATCTTCTTTGAACGTACGGCTTATCTAACGTTGCTGAAACGAAAGCACCACCATGTGTCACTAATATAGAATCTAATTTTAACGCCTTTGCTACTTTATGAGCGGATTGAAAATTACGGCTCGTAAATAACGTAACGTATACATCTTTTCTTTTCACAAATTCAATTGTTTCTCTTAATCCTTTTGCAATTTTCCCATTGTTGTATAGTAGTGTCCCATCTATATTAAGAGCTAGTAAGCGATAAATCATGTCGCACTCCCCCTCTTCGCTGTTGTACTCTATCCATAATTTATGAAATACACCCGATAAATAGAACGAGTTAGAATTACTACTGAAAATTTGGTTTACTATATACATATACACTTAGTAAAGGAGATAGTACAATGCAGGCACCTCCTTCCTTTTATGAAGGCGATACGTTAGAAGTAGCAAAAAAATTACTCGGGCAAAAACTCGTTCATATTGTAGACGGAATAAAGCGAAGCGGAATCATTGTAGAAGTAGAAGCATATAAAGGCCCAGATGATAAGGCCGCACATAGTTACGGCGGCAGACGGACAGACCGCACAGAAGTCATGTTTGGCGCACCAGGGCATGCTTACGTATATTTAATTTACGGTATGTATCATTGTTTTAACGTTATTACAGCACCAGTTGGCACCCCGCAAGGTGTTCTCATTCGAGCCCTTGAGCCGGTAAATGGAATAGAAGAAATAAAACTAGCACGCTACAACAAAACAGACATTACAAAAGCGCAGTACAAAAATTTAACAAACGGTCCTGGCAAACTATGCCGTGCCCTCGGAATTACTTTAGAAGAACGAGGCTTATCATTACAAAGTGACACATTACATATTGAACTCGTCCCAGAAGATGAACACATATCATCACAATACAAAATAGCAGCAGGACCTCGTATTAACATCGACTATGCAGAAGAAGCTGTACATTATCCGTGGCGTTTTTATTATGAGGGACATCCGTTTGTTTCAAAGAAATAAGCAATATCAACGATTTTTCAAATATATCTATCATAACTTACAATATATCAACGGTTCGACAAGAAATATCGATTTATCGACAAATAATAACATTACGAATAAAAGAAGACTGTTCCAAAATGGAACAGTCTTTCCCTTTTACTCTGCACCTTCCGCAGTTGCAATATTATCCTCTAAGTTTTCTCTTGATAATTCAGCCACCATAAAATCAGCTGTTTCTGGAAGTGCTAAATGCATATGAGCTTTTTGACAAATTTGGATCGTACAGTTTTCTATAACATAGTCGAAAACATGTCCACCCCCGCTTCTTTCATCATCAATATAATGTAAGTGGAATCCAGCTACACCAATACCTTGCGCATAATCTGGTGTCCAAAATCCAGCAAGCGTACCTTCTGTATTTTCAAATGAAAAGATTGGTTGTGATTTCGTCACTTCAACGAGCGGTGTATACGGTTTTTCTTGTCTTGGAACAGTTCTCGTTCTTACTTCACGGAACGTACCGTCCATTCGAATACCGTAAAATAAGTTTTTACTTGGCATTAATTCATGTAATAATGCTTCAACTTCTTCACGATTCATTGGACGCTCTACCGTATAACTCATTTCTTTTTCAAAAAACGTTACAGTCGCAAATGGTGTTGTTTCTTCTGGTTCTACTTTTTCTGCTGAACCGTCTGAACGTAAATGATAAAATTCATTATCAAATGCAATCATTTCACCATCTAATTGATCAAATGTGCCGATGCCGAAATCACCATGTTTTTTCAAATCTTCAAAGCTAATCACACCATCATATATACCATCTAATAGCGCAAGCATTGTAGATGTTTGATATACTTCATTACTCGTTTTCGTTTTTTTTGCATCAATATCAATTAATTGCGCAACAGTCATCTCAAATCTGCCTCCATTAGTTTAATTGGTTTGGTAATAATTTTTCGCTTAATTTAATGTTGTCACGATAGTCAATTGGAATATCAATAATGACAGGACCATCTGCTGCTAATGCTTCTTTTAATACCCCTTCTAATTCATCAGGCGTGTTAACACGAAGACCTAACGCCCCGAAACTTTCCGCATATTTCACAAGATCCACATCGCCAAACTCTGTAGCTGATGTTCTGCCGTATTTCATCATTTGTTGGAATGCAACCATATCATATGTGCCGTCTCTCCAAACAAGATGTACGATCGGCGAATTTAAACGTACTGCTGTTTCTAACTCCATCGAAGAGAATAAGAAACCACCATCACCTGATACGGAAACTACTTTTTTACCTGGTTCTACTAAAGTAGCGGCAATTGCCCAAGGAAGTGCAACACCTAGCGTTTGCATACCGTTACTAAATAATAATCTACGTGGTTCATAAGAACGGAAACATCTCGCCATCCAAATAGAATGGGAACCGATGTCACATGTAACGGTTGTATCGTCACTAATTAAAGAACGAAGTGTACGAATCACTTGAAGTGGGTGCGTAACACCCTCCGAAGCACGGTTTGGAACTTCTGCTTGTTCTGATAATTTCGCGCGTAATCGTTCTAATACCGCTTCTGATTTCGTACTTAATACAAGTTTCGGTAATTTTTCCGCGATGCTATTTACCGTTAAGGCAATATCACCAATTAATTCACGCTCTGGTTGGTAATCATGGTCGATATCTGCTTGATGGTCGTCAAGATGAATAATCGTTCTGTCGCCAAGTTTATTCCAGAACTTTGGATCATACTCGATTGGATCATAACCGATAGAAATCACAAGGTCTGCTTCTTCTAGTAAAATATCCCCTGGTTGGTTACGGAATAATCCAACGCGGCCGAAGAAATGATCTTCTAACTCACGTGAAATCGCACCAGCTGCTTGATATGTTTCAACGACAGGAAGTTCTGTATCCGCAATTAATTTACGAACAGCTTTCGTCACTTCATTTGTGCTCGCTCTCATACCAAGTAGAATAACTGGTAATTTCGCTGATTTTATTTTTTCTACTACATATGTAATATCATGTGTGGGAGCGATTCCAAGCTGCGGCTTAGAAAGCGCACCGATAGACTCTACAGTCGTTTCCGCAGTCATAACGTCTTGCGGAAGACTTACTAAAGTAGCGCCTGGATTTGTAGAAGTCGCACTTCGAAATGCATTTGATAATGCTTCTGGCACATTATCAGGATGCTCTACTTCTACGCTATATTTTGTGATTGGTTCGAATAGTGCAGCATTATCCATAGATTGATGCGTACGTTTTAATCGATCTGTACGCGGAACTGCACCAGCTAAAGCAACAACGGGATCACTCTCCGCATTCGCAGTAACAAGACCTGTCGCTAAATTTGATGTCCCTGGTCCTGAAGTTACAAGACATACGCCCGGTTTCCCTGTTAATCTACCAATAGCAGCTGCCATAAATGCTGCATTTTGTTCATGACGACAAACGATTAACTCTGGTCCTCTTTCTTGCAATACATCAAATACAGAGTCAATCTTTGCTCCTGGAATACCGAAAACATGTGTAACACCTTGTTTAATTAAACAATCAACAACAAGATCTGCTCCTTTTGTTTTTGTCTTCACGTCGTTTGCTTTTACACCTGTACTCAAAACTAATCACCCTTTATTTCATAATGTGTGTAATAAAGATTTTAATTTCACCTGGTTAATTAATGTGGTGAAGTATCGTTTATCATTATAGTACAAATGCATTATTTTTCCAAGAATATGAATTCGACATTATTTTGACAATATTTAAAGAATACGCTTACAACCTTTTGTTTATCTTAAAATAACATTTTTATATCTCTTCTAAAAATGTACAAAAATACTTCCACCTATTCACATTATTAACAAATTTATAGTACCTTGCAAAGAACAATAGTAAGTGATATATTTATAAATAACGGAATACCCATTATTTGGAATGTTATTCACAATTAGTATATCTCCTTTCAAAAAGTAGATATAGATTGAGTGTGCTGTTTAGAAAAAAGATAGGATTTTCAGCCATAATTCATCATTTTATAAAGGAAAGTGATTGTTATGAACAAAAATGAATTTTTAGAACAACTTAGTTCTTCTCTATGGAATATGCCTAATTCAGAAAAGGAGGATATTATCTCGGAGTACGAAACTCATTTTATTAGTGGTAAACAAGATGGAATATCTGAAGAGGAAATTTCTAAAAAGCTAGGAAACCCTAAAACTATCGCTAAAGAACTTACTGTTTCACATGCAATAAGCAACGCTGACAATAGACGCAGCCTAAAAAATATTATGACAGCACTGTTTTCTGTTATGAGCTTAAGTGTTTTAAACTTTATATGTATCATTATCGCTTTTTTCGTACTACTCTTTCTATTACCGCTTCTTCTAGCACTTATAATTGCCACTCCGTTATTAATTATTTCACCTATCTTATTAATAGGATTAGGATTCTTTAAAGGGTTTCATCAAATCAGTTATTCCGATGTTTACAATGTATTCATAGCTTTTTGCATCGGCTTACTAATATCCGTCATATCTTACCAAATGATAAAACATATATACTCACTTTTAGTTAAGTATTTAAAATGGAATTTAGCTATTTTACAAAGATACTAATGAATGTAAAAGGAGATTACTATGAAAAAGTATATTTTATATCCACTCATTTTACTTACAATGTTATTTCTATCAGCTTGTTCAAACAGTGTACAACCTAAGGAAGAAAACGATGTACAATCTATTAAAGATGTTGCTATTAAAGTTCCAGAAAATATATTTAGTTCCTCAAAGAAAAATGAAAATATTAGTGAAGACGAAATGAAACAAAATATAAAAAGTTATTTAAATTATAGCGGAGAGTTAGACGAAAATATCGTTCCACCTTCATCAGCCATGTCTGATGAGAATGCCACGGAATCTGACCGGGAGAAATTAAAACAACTAGTAGATTTAGCACAACAAAACGACGCGAACTTCCATAATTTTATTAGCAACAATACGATCCCTGATGATTACAAAAAGCCTTCAAAAGAAATATATGAATTTATTTCATCATCTACAGCACTTTCAGTAGAACTAGAGCAAGAGTTAGACAAACTCGCTCAAGATGGTAACTTATTCAAAACTGATTTTTCTTTTACAAAACGCTTTGAGAAAGTTAATGGTAGGAAGCAAAAAGAAATTGAAAAGTTTTTGAAGGAAAAAAATATTAAAACTTCAATTAACAGCAATAAAAAAAATTAACAGATGTGTTACATATCCCTTTCAAAATAACCAATAAGAAATAGCTATTTTGAAAGGGAGTTTTTGTGGTATAACTATTAAATTCCCTAAACAAAAAAGACGCTCCTAAACTAGGAGCGTCTTCCACTATTACGCTTGTTGTTGCGCGCTATATAATTCTTCAAGTGGCTTCATGATAATTTTGTTAACGTCACCAATTACAACGTTTAGGCGTTGCTCAGTTTCCATTAATTTTGTAATCTTAGCATCTTGTTGAATGCGAGCTACAACTTCTTGTGCTTTTTGGTTGTCTTCTTCAGTGATTTCTTGACCTTGCATCATTTTTTGTTGTAGGCCAAGTTGCATTGTACGGAACTCATCAAATAAGTTCTTTGAAGCTGCATCTCCTTGTACTGCCGCGTAGCTCTCTTTTAACGTTTTGAAGTCTTCGTTTTCAGCGATTGCTTTTTGTAATTCATATGCAACATCATGAATGTTCTTTGTCATTTTATTTTTCCTCCTTTAGAAGGCTAGCGCATTTGACTCGCACTGCCTTTTCAGTGCATTTACATACGCACCTCTTCTTACCATATCAAACTATGCAAGAGATGTGAAGAAATTTCACTTTTATTTCTATGTACTCACCTTATTATCTAAGAAACAATAATAACAATCCTTGCACGAGACCAATCATTCCGCCTAATAACGCCCCTAAATACGTAATCATTTTCAATTCGTTTTTTGTAATAGACAGAACTAAGTCTTCTAATCTTTCTGTTGAAAATGTAGACACTTCTTGCTGGACAATTTCCGCAAGGTGTAGATTGTTTAGTATACTCTCTACGTTTTCTGTTCCCCACTTCAAGCCTTTCGTTACTGCGCTTGGAACCACTTTTTCAATAATTGTTTCTCGAACTGGTTCACATGCTTGCTGAACAGATTGATTTAAAAACTTACTCACAGTTTCCTCTACTTTAACTGCTGACAGCACGGAGCTTACAATCATTTCTTTCTCTACAAATGCTTCTAATTCTTTTACATCTCTTCCTTTTAACTTTTCCCACTCTTTTTGCAGTACGTCAGTTAAAAGCTGCTTTGTACCATCTTGACCTAAAAACTTAATAACTTCTGGCTGCACACGATCCACTACACTTACATTTCCTAAAAACATTCCGACTAAGTTAAGTAGCGTTCCGCGAGAAGCGAAGAAATCATCAATCATTTTTGAAAGACGACCTTTCCCTTCTTCACTTTCAAAAAAGCTAATTCCTCGTTCTAAAATAAACGCCGAGACATTCGGAATCGCATTCTCTACTTTTTCATTTACAGAATGAGGTAAAGCCTGTTCCCATGTATATGTATAATACTCTGCTAAAAATGCATGAATTTTTTCTGTAATAACATGTTCGATTTTTCGAGTCGCTTCTTCTTCTACATGCGCTACATTCCATTTTTCTAACATATGTCGCAGTGATTGTTCATTCGTAATTACTTTATCCACTTCTACTTGCACCCAGTGGATTAAACCTTTTTGAAACTCTTCATTTATTAGCTTTTTTCCGATTCCTTCTGGTGTTAACAAATGTTCTACAACCATATTTCCTAATTGAACAGCAAGTTCATCACGACGCTTCGGAATTAACCCTGGTGTAAATGGAACTTGAAACTTTCCGATATAAATAGGACGATGAGGACGAAATAACATTTTTATCGCTAAATGATTCGTATATCCTCCAATAATCGCTCCGAGTCCTGTCGTCGTTAACATATTTAACCATATATTCATTACAATCAACCTTTCACTTCTCCAAAACTATAGCATATCATCATACGGACAAAAGTATAATGGTATAAAAACGTATTTGCAATATATAGCTTCGCCTATTATGCAAATAGTAGTAAAGGAGTGATTTCGTTGGTTCTCGGTCTTTTAGCTTCTAAACTTCATTATGAGCAAACATATTACACCGAAATCGCTAAACGCGCTCGGCTTTATCATAATGTCGTTGCTCAGTTTACGCCATTTTGTATTGATCCTAAAACAGACCTTGTTTCTGGTCTTATTTACGATACAGATACAGGAAAATGGAAAGAGCAAACATTCCCTATCCCTTCTTATATATATGATCGTTATTCTTTTCACGAGGAAACAAACTTTGAAAAAGCAAAATCAATTATTCACTCTTTGCACAATCGTCCTTCCACTACCTTTTTAAATAACACACTTATTAACTTAAGTGAACTACATGATTTATTTCTCACTAATAAAAAACTGTCTCCTTATATACCAAAATTTGAAGTGGCAACGATACAAAACATTTTTAAACTGTTGTTAAAAACTAAAGACATTATTATACGCCCCACTAATACACATTCAAAGGATAACTTATATCGAGTTGCTTACAAAAATAAAACGTTTCATATCGATACAGTAAATGAAAAATACCATACTTCTCTTCCATTAAAACGGACAGACGAATTTATATCTTGGTGTAAATCTAACATACCTTCATCACGTTACATAGCACACACTATGCTACAACCACCAAATCAATTAACATATCCACTCCACATTCGAACCATTTTGCAAAAAAACAAAGAACAAACTTGGAATGTTATCGGTCAATTTATACAAAAAAGCTCATTTCCTAATCAACTTTTACCCTCAGCAACGGCCGATGATTCATTACATTCATTTTCAAAAATTAAATACGTACTATCTAGTACGGGTGTGCAACTATTGCAAGACGCTTTACACGACATTATAAATGAAGTATTCCAAACACTAGATCAGTCTTATTCTTCATTATTTGAACTAGAACTTTCCACAATTATGGATCAAAAAGGTGCAATTTGGCTTATGTATGTCAACACGCTTCCCCCTTACGAACAATACATTCGTCATAGTGATTCATTAGCTGAAAAGATATTTCACGGACCACTTAAATTCAGTCGCTTTACACCATAATGAAAGGAGGTAAACCTATTTTGAAAGAACATATATATACATTAAACATTTCAGATGAACATCCAAATAGCATTACTTTACCTTACGTTTTTTCTATTACGCCACCTATTACATCCCTCTCCTTCGGTATACGTCACATTGCAAGTGAAGAGGTGAAAATTCATTATTCCTTTACTCGCGAAATTATTATCGGAAAACATATTGCCGAAAAACTTTTACTACCTCAATCAACTACTATTCATGCATTCACACAAAACCAAACAATTATTTTCGGACCATTAATCGGCATTTTTACAACTGGCTTTAATGTTGATTCTTCTAACCCTTTAGGAAATCGTTCAATTGCTCTCAGTGAGTTGTTAACACCACCATTCTCATTACGACCGTTCGTATTCGTCTTTGGCGTTCAGCATATAAACTGGGAAGAAGAAACGATTGAAGGTTATTTCTTTCAAGAGAAACAATGGATAAAGAAAAAGATCCCTTTACCAAATGTTATTTACGATCGATTACCGAATCGACAAGCAGAAAATTATAAACCGATCGTCAGAGCAAAAAGAAAGTTAGAATATGACTACTCCATTCCATGGTTTAACCCAGGATTTTTCAATAAATGGGAAGTTCATCAACTTCTTATAAAAGACGAATCAATTAGACACTTATTACCAAACACAGAAGCATTTCAGCATTTTGAACAAGTAGAACGGTTTCTTGGCACGTATAAATCTGTGTATATGAAACCAATACACGGGAGCTTTGGTAGAAATATTCATCAAATATTTTATTCTCAAACAGAGAATTGCTACTACTGTCGTTATCGCGAAAATGAAAAAAATAAACTGAGAAAGTATCAATCATTAGAAACTCTTCTAAACCACGTATTAAAAGGACATGATTTAAAAAAGTTTATCGTACAGCAAGGTATTTCATTACTTCGCTTCGATGGGCAACCTGTTGATTTCCGCATTCATACAAATAAAAACCATTTCGGTAATTGGATAGTTAGTGCAATCGTCGCCAAAATCGCCGGCAAAGGCAGTTTAACAACGCACGTAAATAGCGGCGGTGATACAAAATTGCTACAAGAGCTTTTTCCAGATTCAACGAAACAAGTTCAAATTGAAAATAAATTAAAACATACTGCCTTACAAATAAGTTACGCGCTCGATGAACAAGTAACCGGAAATATTGGAGAAATCGGTTTTGATATCGGTTTAGACACAAAGGAAAATCCGTGGCTCTTTGAAGCTAACTCTAAACCTGGGCGAACTGTATTCCAAGATGAAAAATTAAAAGAACAAAGTGAAATGACGCGCCAATTATTTTACGAATATGCCGTCTACTTAACTGAACATTCTTTACGTGATACAAAAGAAAAAATGTCTCAAATCAAATCCGGGACTTCATCAAACACCGAACATATCCCTTCTCCTATGATTCACTCACAAATACAAAAACAAAAACTTCCACCTAGATAATAAGGTGGAAGTTTTCTATTTACACAAGTTTCACTACAACCTCAGTTTCCACGTTACATACTCCGCAATAAAAAATATGATTGCAATATTCATTTGAATTATTATGCGTTAAACCATCTACTGCACTTAATAATTCTTGATCCATATAGGCACTATAATCGTCTATGTAATCTACAGACTTCCCATAATCTTGGAGTATACTTTGGCAATTTTGACAAGAATATGTTTGTGATTCTAATGCGTTGCAAAGCGGGCAAATCCCCATCATGATTCCTCCATACGTTATCGTTTAAAGCCTCTCTTTTTTAGATTGAAGAGAGCACCTACCCATGCATAGGAGCGGTCACTCCATCCCTACTTAAAAATAGAACTATGAAGTTGCTACCGATTTCATTTCAATAAATCATAAATAAGAAGCTAATGATTGACCTACAAGTAGCAGGCTATAATGAGAAAATTATATTTAATATCCTCCTTAGTTTGGCCTGTTTTCTTAAAAATACAACGATTACTCTTATTTCATAATTTACGAAATCAATAAGTTTTTTACAAAATTTACAAATTATTATTTTGTATATCTTTCTAGGTAACATCCATACTATGAGTACAAACTTAATTACCGATGGATTAGCGCCAACCGGGGCGATAATCTGGTTCAACTCCAGCTAGTCCAACCAAAAAAATTTTTCTAACTCTAAGGAGGATATATTCCTATGGCAAACCAAAGTTCTTACAATCAATTAGTAGTACCAGGTGCAACAGCTGCAATCGATCAAATGAAGTACGAAATCGCTCAAGAATTTGGTGTACAATTAGGAGCAGATTCTACGGCTCGCGCTAACGGTTCAGTTGGTGGAGAAATTACAAAACGTCTAGTTGCAATGGCTGAGCAAAGCCTTGGCGGATTCCAAAAATAAATATATATGGCAAAAAGGTCTCAGGGCATATACCCTGAGACCTTTCTTAATTTACTGTAACATTTGTAAAAACTTTTTCGTGCGTTCTTCTTTTGGATTTGTAAATACATCTTCTGGTGTACCTTGTTCGACAACAACACCACCATCCATGAAAATAACACGGTTGGCAATTTGATGTGCAAAACGCATTTCGTGCGTTACAATAACCATCGTCATGCCTTCTTTAGCAAGTTCTTTCATTACTTTTAAAACCTCTTGAACGAGTTCAGGATCAAGCGCTGAAGTCGGTTCATCAAATAGTAACACTTCTGGCTCCATCGCCAGCGCGCGCGCAATTCCAACGCGCTGTTGTTGACCACCTGATAATTGGAACGGATATAAATCCACTTTATCTGCTAAACCAACTTTTTCAAGGAAATAGTTTGCTTTTTTCTTTGCTTCTTCTTTCCCCATCTTTTTCACTGTAACGAGCCCTTCCATTACGTTTTGAAGTGCTGTTAAATGAGGGAATAAGTTATGATGTTGGAACACCATCCCCGTTTGTGTACGAAGACTTACAATATCTTTCTTCGATACTTTTTGAGAGAAGTTAAGCTCTTTATTGCCGATACGAATGTTACCGGCGTTTGGCGTTTCTAGTACGTTAAGACAACGTAAGAATGTCGTTTTACCAGATCCAGATGGCCCGATAATAACAACAACCTCACCTTTCTCAACTGATAAATCTATATGCTTTAGTACGGTATTATCTCCGAAACTTTTTTGTAAATGTTGAATTGAAATCATAAAAACAAAAACTCCTTTTGTAAAAGGATTATTTTAACGTATAGCGTTCTGAACGCTTTTCTAACATCTGTTGTACGATTGATAATAAGAAACAAATAACCCAATAAATAAGACCTGCTTCAAAATAAACAATTAAAAACTCGTAGTTCATCGCCGCAATTTCCTGCGCTTTTCGGAACATTTCTGTTACTAAAATTAACGATGCTAATGAAGTATCCTTCACTAAGCTAATAAATGTATTTGAAAGCGGCGGGATTGATACACGCGTCGCTTGTGGTAAAATAACACGTTTTAACGCTTGCGGGTATGTCATCCCAATTGTGTAAGCTGCTTCCCACTGCCCTTTCGGAATTGAAAGGATAGAAGCACGAATAATTTCAGATGCATATGCACCGACATTTAATGAAAATCCAACAACTGCTGCTGTATATGGCTCAACTTGAATGTTAAGAGTTGGAAGACCATAGAAAATAATAAATAATTGTACAAGAAGTGGCGTTCCGCGAATGATAGATACATAGATACGAGCAATCCATTGTAAAATACGACTACCTGAAATACGTGCGAGCGCTGTTAACGTCGCCAGTATAATCCCGATAATAAATGTAATAAGCGTTAATGGAATTGTTGTAAAAACAGCTTCCTTCAGCATAGGCATGAAGGAAGACTGCATAATATCTATCCAAGTAGACAATCGATCTGAAACTAATGCACTACTTAGATACATTTTCACCGAACCATTTTTTCGTTATTTTGTCATACGTACCGTCTTTTTTCATATCTTCTAACGCTTTATCTACTTCTTGTACAAGCTTATCGCTACCTTTACGGAATAAGAATCCACTTTGTGAAGCTTCTTTTTCTGTATCTACAATTTTAATTTTTGCATCTTTTTTCGTTTCTAAATAATTTAATACTGATAACTTATCATTAATTGTAAAATCAACGCGTCCTGAAGCTAATAATTCTGCCGCTTGGCTAAATCCTTCTACACCTTCGATTTCTGCACCGTTTTTCTTAGCGATATCTGCATAGTTACTCGTTAAAGATTGTGCTCCTTTTAACCCTTTTACATCAGCAAATGTAGCAGGCTTATCTTTATCTTTTGCGATAACTAATGCCGCTGAAGATGAAATGTATGGTTTAGAGAAATCGTATTTCTTTTGACGATCTTCACGAATACCAACTTCGTTTGCAACCATATCGAAACGTTTTGCATCAAGACCAGCAAGTAAGCTATCCCATTGTGTTTCTTTAAATACAGGTTTTACACCTAAACGTTTTGCAACTTCTTCTGATAGTTCAACATCGAATCCAGTTAATTTATTGCTTGAATCGTGGAACGTAAATGGTGGGTATGTACCTTCTGTACCAATTACAAGTTCACCGCTTTGTTTAATCTTTTGTAACGCGTCTTGACTAGCTGTATCTTTTTTCTCTTCTTTACCGCAGCCGGCTACAATCCCGATCGCTAATGTAGTTACTGCAAGCACTGAAAATAATTTCTTCATGATAGTAATCCTCCAAGTATTCTGATAGGAATTTAAAAACTATATTGATTGTATGCAATCTTGAACAATTTTTCAATGAAAATGTTCTTATTTAGTTTATCCTTTTTCTTCATAATCAAACAAAAGGGAAAAATACCCCTACATACAAAAAATAAGTAACATTTTTAAATATAGCATTTATAAAGAAAAAGGTAAAACAATACTTCTTATTTAACTGCCCTGATTCACTAAAAAAGAACTTGCAAAAATCACAAGTTCTCCCCCATACCTATTAAGCACTCTGATTGCCTTCTATTTGCGTTTTATACATATCATAATAACGCCCACGCTTTTTCATTAGTTCATCATGAGAACCTTTTTCTAAAATCGTTCCTCTATCGAGTACAATAATTTGATCTGCGCTTTTAATTGTTGAAAGACGGTGCGCAATAATAAATGTCGTTCTTCCTTTTTTCACAACTTCTAGTGCTTGTTGAATCATCGCCTCTGTTTCTGTATCAATACTAGACGTTGCTTCATCTAGAATTAAGATAGCTGGATCAAAAGCAAGCGCCCTAGCAAACGAAATAAGCTGACGTTCACCAGTGGAAAGCGTACTTCCCTTTTCTGTAATTTCTTCATTTATATTGTTCGCAAATCTTTCAGCACCAACATCATGCAATGCTTTTATGATACGCTCTTTTGAAATTTTTTCGTTTTCTAAGCTTACATTGGAAGCGACCGTCCCGCTAAATAAAAACGGATCTTGCAGTACGATTCCCATATGCTCACGAGTTGCTTGTTTCGGCATTTCTCTTACATCGTGACCGTCAATCGTAAGCTTTCCTTTTTCAAACTCATAAAATTGAAAGAGTACATTCATAATGGAGCTTTTTCCTGATCCCGTATGACCAACAAGCGCTACCGTCTCGCCTTGTTTCGCTTCAAAAGAAATATTTTTTAGCACTTCATCTTTTCCATTATAAGAAAATGATACATTATCAAATTTCACATTTCCTTTTAAACGAGGCATACGTTCTTCTTCTACCGCTTCCCCTTTTTCCTCTAACAATTCAAAGACACGTTCTGATGCAACGCGCGCTTGCTCTAAGTTTGCAAGCTGATTCACCATATTCGTAATTGGCGAGAATAATCGAGTTAAATAATCAACAAACGCATACAGTACCCCAAGTGAAATAATACCTGTAGCACTTAATGACGCACCACCGAAGTACCAAATCACACCTGTGAAAGCAATATTTCTTAATACAGATACTAAATTGTGCGAAGTTGCTGCATTTAAATTCAAGATTTTATTTTGATACTTAAAATAATCGCCATTTAATTCTTCAAACTCTTTTTTCGTTTCACGCTCTTGACGGAACGCTTGAATAATTGGCATCCCTTGAATGGATTCATTCACCGTTCCGTTAATATCGGATAAACGTGAACGCATTTTATGATTGTATACAGACGCATACTTTCTATAAAGAATTGCCCAAACGATTAAAATTGGGATAATTAATAAACATAATGAAGCGAGCTTCACATCTAATAAAAATAGCGCAGCGAATATCCCAATAATATAGATGATACTAGAAACGAATGTTGCCAGCACCGTTACATATAAATCACGAATGGCCTCTGTATCATTCGTCACACGCGAAACAATTTTCCCTGCCGGTAAATGATCAAAGTACCGAATTGGCAACGTTTGAATATGAGAGAAAACATCCTCCCTCATAATTTGAATAATTTTGTTCGCTGCCTTCTGCAAGAAAAACTGCTTTCCGTATGCAAATAATGATACGACTACTAATAAAGCGAAATAGCCACCACCAAGTAATAATAGACGGTTTATTTCTGGTTTATAAAACGCAAACACTTCTTCTTTCGTTAATGCCTTCGCTTTATACACTTGCACTGCCTTACCATTTTGAACGGTAATCATATCACCTTTTACAGTACGTGACCCTTCAATATTCACTTTATTCGGTACAAAATAATATTGAAAACCGACTTGCATCACACGTACTTCTTTACCTTTTGTCTCACCTTGTTCAAAGCGATCACTTCGCTTATAAAAAGCGCCATTATATGAAACAGCTTCTTCACTCTTTTCTGTTTCATACCAAGGTTTCTCTATCCCGACGATATGATCATCAATCATCGTTTTAGCAACGAAAGGACCAGCAAGCTCTGCGATGACGAAAATAAATAACATTAACATCGCAGCAAAAATCGTCCCTTTCACTTTCATCGCATATTGAAATAATCGTTTTGAAACGCTCATATTTTCACCCCACTATCCGCACTTTCACTTTCACCTTGTTGTCTTTCAAACTGCTCAGCATACCAGCCTCCGCTTTTAATAAGCTGATCATGCGTACCCTCTTCCATTACTTCACCTTCATCCATAACGAGAATCCAATCCGCATGTTGTACGGCAGATAAACGGTGCGTCGTAATAATCGTCGTTTTCCCGCTTCTTTCTGTTCTTATATTTTCAATAATCGCTGCTTCCGTACGAGCATCAACAGCTGATAAAGAATCGTCCAAAATTAAAATTTCTGGATTTTGAATAACAGCTCGCGCAATTGAAATCCTTTGTTTTTGTCCTCCTGATAAAGAAACACCCTTCTCTCCAACGAGCGTTTCTAACCCTTCTGGTAAAAACTCTAAGTCTTTTTTAAACGCAGCAATTTCAATCGCTTTCTCGAGTTCTTCTTCAGTCGCTTCCCTATTTCCGAATAAAATATTTTCTCGCGCTGTTTTTGAGAACAAAATATGTTCCTGAGGTACATACCCAATCCACCCGAGTACATTTTCATTCGTCATTTTATCTAATGTCACATCAGAAACTGCAATATCTCCATCTCCCAGCGGATATTGGCGAAGAAGTTGACGTACAAGCGTCGTTTTCCCACTTCCTGTTTTTCCGACAACCCCAAGCGTTTCTCCTTGCTTTAATGTGAAAGAAACTTTCTTTAAATTTTCTCCAGTTGATGAAGGGTATGAGAAAGACACATCATCAAACTGAATATAATCCGGCTCTTGTACAAGCTTTGGATTTTTCGGATCCTTTACATCCGGTTCATACGCTAACGTTTCATTCACACGGTCAAGCGAAGCATTTCCTCTTTGCATAACATTAATTAGTTCACCAATTGCAAACATCGGCCAAATCATCATCCCTAAATACACGTTAAAAGAAACGAGTTCACCAAGCGTCACCTTTGATTGAAATACAAGGTATGCACCGTACACTAAGCCGATTAAATAACTAAGACCAACAAGCATTTTCACAGTTGGTTGGAATAATGCATCAATTCTCGCTACCTTCATGTTTTTTTCGTAGACGTCATCTCCTAAATGATGAAATCTTTCCTCGTCTGCATTCTCTTGTACGTATGCACGAATAACGCGCACACCAGCGATTGATTCAAGCACTTTATCATTCATATCACCGAATGCATCTTGCGCAACTGTAAATCTTTCATGCAATTTCTTTCCATATATATTCATCGCATACGCCATAATTGGAAGTGGGATAAGCGCTGCAAATGTAAGCTCCCAACTAATTGTAAATCCCATCATAAAAACGATCGTAAGCATGTATAAACTAGAATCTACAAGCGTTAATATACCAAAACCAGCTGTCATAGCGATTGCTTTTAAATCATTCGTTGCTCTCGCCATTAAGTCACCAGTACGATTTTTTTGATAAAAAGTCGGCGTCATCTTAAGTAAATGCCCCATAAATTTAGAGCGCATCGTTTTCTCAAGTACAAATGCACCGCCAAACAATTGATGTTGCCATACGAAAGTGAGGCCATATCCAACTACCGTAACCCCAACTAAAATAAGAATAGACTGTATAATTGCTTCGTTTGATAACGTTCCTGTTTTGATATTATCTATCGTAACCCCTAACACTTTCGGGGGAATGACTTCAACTATATTTACAATTAAAAGAGCTCCAATGGCGATACTATATCTCTTCCAATGCTCCCTAAAAAACCATTTTAACTTTAGTAATACTGATAACAATGTAACCTCTCCCTTCTCGTTCTCGTTTACCTCTCATTTCTTTATCCACTATCCAGACCCATCACATTTACATTTCGTAACCCATACAATCTCATCACATTTTTCCACCTTCCAAAGTTTTTTATCGGAACCAAACAAGGGAAAATAAACAAAAAAAAGCATACCGCCGCTTGACGATATGCACAGGAATGCATAAAAGCGTACGTTACGATATACGCAACGTACGCTTTTTATAAGACAAAGATGCCCTATATATCCGTACGGGTTGCGTAATGATATGAATGTTTTCTGCCATTTAACAGAGCTAAGCCCATTACATTTACGATTACAATCATTACGCACACCCCTTTCATTTATTTTCCATTTATAATCTTACAACTTTATTGAGTATTCTGTCAATTATTTTTTTACAAATAATATAAAATACACGACAATCATAAAAATGATAAGGATGCATGATACGATAAATTAATTTGAAATAAGGGAATATTCCATAAGAAAGGGCATACAAAATAAAAAAAGAATAAGAAATCGTTTTCACAAACATTTCATTTGAAAAATGTGATCAAACCCCCTACAATCACCTTATACTCACTCTTACAAGTTGCTATTTTAGGAGGACTAATCATGACAACTAGCAATACGTACAAATTTTATTTAAACGGAGAATGGAGAGAAAGCTCTTCAGGAGAAACAATTGAAATTCCATCTCCATACTTACACGAAGTAATTGGACAAGTACAAGCAATTACTCGCGGAGAAGTAGATGAAGCAATTGCATCTGCAAAAGAAGCTCAAAAATCATGGGCTGAAGCTTCCCTACAAGATCGCGCAAAATACTTATATAAATGGGCTGATGAGCTCGTAAATATGCAGGATGAAATTGCCGATATCATTATGAAAGAAGTCGGTAAAGGCTATAAAGATGCGAAGAAAGAAGTTGTTCGTACAGCTGACTTCATTCGTTACACGATCGAAGAAGCTTTACATATGCACGGAGAAAGCATGATGGGCGATAGCTTCCCTGGCGGAACGAAATCGAAACTTGCGATCATCCAACGCGCACCACTTGGTGTTGTATTAGCAATCGCACCATTTAACTACCCAGTAAACTTATCTGCTGCGAAACTTGCACCAGCATTAATTATGGGTAACGCTGTTATTTTCAAACCAGCAACTCAAGGTGCAATTAGTGGTATTAAAATGGTTGAAGCACTTCACAAAGCTGGCCTTCCAAAAGGTCTTGTAAACGTAGCGACAGGACGCGGTTCTGTAATTGGTGACTACTTAGTAGAACACGAAGGCATTAATATGGTATCGTTCACAGGTGGTACAAACACAGGTAAACATTTAGCGAAAAAAGCTTCAATGATTCCACTTGTATTAGAACTTGGTGGTAAAGATCCTGGTATCGTTCGTGAAGATGCTGACTTACAAGATGCTGCAAACCATATCGTAAGCGGTGCATTCTCTTACTCTGGTCAACGTTGTACAGCTATTAAACGTGTACTTGTACACGAAAACGTAGCAGACGAGCTTGTTAGCTTATTAAAAGCGCAAGTAGCTGAACTATCAGTTGGATCTCCAGAACAAGACAGCACAATCGTTCCATTAATCGACGACAAGTCTGCTGACTTCGTTCAAGGCTTAGTTGACGATGCTGTTGAAAAAGGTGCAACAATCGTTATCGGTAACAAACGTGAGCGTAACTTAATTTACCCAACATTAATCGACCACGTAACAGAAGAAATGAAAGTTGCTTGGGAAGAGCCATTTGGCCCAATCCTTCCAATCATTCGTGTTTCTTCAGATGAGCAAGCAATTGAAATTGCTAACAAATCAGAGTTCGGCTTACAAGCAAGTGTCTTCACAAAAGACATTAACAAAGCATTTGCAATTGCTAACAAAATCGAAACTGGTTCTGTTCAAATTAACGGACGCACAGAGCGCGGCCCTGATCACTTCCCATTCATCGGTGTAAAAGGTTCAGGTATGGGCGCACAAGGTATTCGTAAGAGCCTTGAGTCTATGACACGTGAAAAAGTGACTGTATTAAACTTAGTTTAATCTTATATGTAGAAGCTGATCTAGTTTTAGATCGGCTTCTTTTTATGCTAAAATCTTATTCGTTTTTAATCACAAATTCTTCTCTATAATCTGATTATTACTATATCCATTGACGTATAAAAATACATTTGTTACTCTTAAAGACGTTAATTTAATATTTAAATCCTCATTCGTATCTCGGTGAGGTAGAGGTTGCAGTCATTAAGAGTATCATTTCAGGAGATGTAGTGGCATTGATGAAGGAATGAGAAAGGAATGGTTGCCGAAGTAAGTCGTGTCCACCATGCACGCTTGCTGGGTCTGCATTTAATAAGTGCAGAACTGTCACAAACGTTTCGTTTGTGGAGAGCTATCGAGAGGTATGTCGTGGGTTTCTTATAAGATAGAAAGCATGTAGCGGCAGATTACGTGCTTTTTTTGTTTTGTTTGGGACTTCTCTTCTCTACTAAGAAGACATACATATCTCCTCGCTTGACTTGGTTATACTAACTTTGGAGGTATTTTCTATGCAACAAAAAAAATGGGGCTTTTGGGTACTAACAGCTTTCGTTGTCGGTAACATGGTTGGTGCTGGTATTTTCATGGTGCCAAGTACGTTGGCACAAACAGCAAGCCCACTCGGTGTCACTTTAGCTTGGTTAACAACAGGGTTTGGTGTTTTAATGCTAGCTCTTGTTTTCGGTAATTTAGCAATTCGTCGTCCTGATTTAACGACAGGACCACAAAGTCATGCATATGCTTTATTCTCAACACCAAAAAAGAAAAAAATGGCTGGATTCAGTATGGTATGGGGATATTGGGTTGCAAACTGGGCAAGTAACGTTGCCATCATTACATCATTTGCGGGATATTTATCACTCTTCTTCCCAATTATGAAAGATACGCGACTACTATTTTCAATCGGTTCTTTTAACATAGAAGTCGGAAAACTAATTACATTTACGATTTGTTCCATCTTACTTTGGGGAACTCATATTATATTAACAAATGGTGTAAGCGGAGCTGGAAAACTAAACTTCTTAGCAACAACAACGAAAGTAACTGGATTCCTTTTATTCATCGTCGTTACGTTATTTGCATTCGAAGCTTCTAAGTTTGGACAATGGTACACGCCGATGATTGATAAATCAGGTGTATCACATGGTCTTCTTTCACAAGTAAATTTAGCTGCTCTTACAACGCTTTGGGCGTTTATCGGAATTGAATCAGCCGTTCTTTTATCAAACCGTGCTGTTTCTCCAAAAACGGTAAAACGTGCAACAGTTGCGGGATTACTTATTACAGTTGCGATTTACTTAGGAATTACAATTTTAACAATGGGTGTACTTCACGTTGATAAATTACAAGCTTCTGAACGTCCATTAGCAGATGCATTAAACGCTGCAATGGGTCATGGCGGCGGGAAACTGATGGCATTACTTGCTCTTACTTCCCTGTTCGGTTCTATCTTAGGCTGGATTTTATTAAGCTCAGAAGTACCATATCAAGCAGCAAAAGAAGGTTTCTTCCCTTCCTTCTTCACAAAAACAAATAAAAAAGGAAGTCCAATTTACTCATTACGATTAACAAACATTATGTCGCAAGTGTTCCTATTCTCAACATTATCAGGAACCATTGCGGAAGCTTATACATTCGTTATTACCGTATCAACACTGGCCTACCTCATTCCATATCTCGTTTCACCAATCTTCCAGTTAAAACTAGTCGCAACTGGTGAAACATATAAAAATGAAATGCGGGCAAGAATTACAGATGGCATAGTCGCAGTGATCGCACTTTGCTACGCACTATGGGTTATTAAAACGGGGGCATCCGATATAAAAACGTTCCTTCTCGGAATTGGTTTATTCGTAATCGGATTTGCCTTCTATCCATTAATGAATCGTGATCAGAAAAAAAATAACGAAAAGAAAAACGAGCAAGTTGCATAACGCAATTTGCTCGTTTTTTCTTTTGTAAAACATATATAATAGAACAAAGAGGTGAAAAACATGTCAATCGAATCGCTATGGAGCAGTCGCTTCCAACAACATATTCAAAATATCATTACATACTTTGCACGTATGATTAACGGTTTACTATATAGCTTTATCTTTATTTCATGCATTGGTGCATATTATTATGCTCAGTTTCTAAAAGCATCTCCTTCTAAAGGAATATCTTTAATAATTATAACGATTGTACTTACGTTCATTATAACTAGATGCCCTATCCGTACATTTATTCAAAAACCTGATGCTGTCTATTTGCTTGCATTAGAAGAGAAATTAAAATCCTATTTCAAAAAATCTCTTCTATATAATTATATCATTCAGCTTTTCCCATTATTATTTACGTTCCTTATTCTCGTACCACTTGCACTGCAATCATTGCAATTAACTGTACCTTTTTTATGTACAATCTTTATCGTGTTAATGATTACGAAAGCTTGGAACATGTACATACATTGGATGTGGCGTGATAGTCACGACAAAAACATATGGCTGATCATCCGTATTACTTGTAACGCCTTAATCATTTACATGCTGTTTTATTCCGCAAATGTTCTCATATTGGGTGGATTACTCTTACTACTTGCTTTCCTGCTTGTATACACGAAAAAACAGCCTACAAAACGAATACCGTGGGATTACATAATCGAGCAAGAAGAAAAAATGAACGTTCGTTTTTATCAATTCGCTAGCATCTTCACCGATGTTCCGCAACTGAATAAACAAGTAAATAAAAGAAAATGGCTTACAAATTGGATTGAACCTTTATTACATAAAAAAAGAGCAACTTTCTTCTATTTACATACATTAGCATTTTTACGTGGGAATGATTATTTCGGTATATATATTCGCTTAGGATTGATCGGTGCCTTCGCCTTATATTTTATACCAAACATATACGTAAAAGGTTCTATCGCTTATATCGTCTTATATATGATTTCTATGCAGCTTCGTTCGCTGTGGAAATATTTTTCAGGAAATATTATTGTAGCATTATATCCAATCCATACCGAAGAAAGAATGAAGCAATTTCTTAGCTTAATTTTCATATTGCTAAGCATTCAACTCATTGTTTTTTCAAGTGTTATACTCCTTGCTACAGGTCAATTACTGCATACTTTGCTTATTATGGTAATCGGGGCAATCTGGATCAAATTTATTATTGTACCAAAAACGAAGCAACGTATTTCGTCGTTTTAACGAAAAAGAGGCTGCAAATAACAGCCTCTTTTTTTCGTCCCAAAATTTCTAATCACTTTTCATAGTCATTTTTCATATAGTGAAAATGACTATATAATTCCTATCTATAAGTTAAATAATGATTTCGCACATATAAACAAAAAAGATGGGAGCCTAACTATGAACAATAATCCACCTTCTCCGCCCCAAGACAACTCCGAAAATAATAGCCGTGACATTACACTGCAAACATTACGAGTCATTGGACTCATCGTACTTATTAGTGGTTATATCCTCGTTGCTCTCTCAGAAGTAGGTGAGCTGAAAACCTTATTAACAAATCCGAATGCTAACCCTGATTTGGCTGAAGTTGATCCGTTCTAAAAATTATATAAAAAGCGAGTCCCAGTATAACTGGTTCGCTTTTATATAGTTTCATCCAATTTGAGAAACATTTCTCTCATCCTCATACTTCTCTTTCCCTATTGCCTTCATAAATAGTAAAATACTGCTCATACCAACGATAAAGTACAGAGCACTCATGCCCCAAGATGCAATAAATGAACCTAGCATAACACCTAATGCCCCGTTCATTTTTGCAACTTGAAAGACCATCCCGTTAATCGCCATATAAGAACCTCTCGCCTCATTTGGCACCATATCTGCCATAATAGATTGACGCACTGGCACATACATCATCTCGCCTACTGTTTGGAAAAGCCCTGCAATTAATAAAATCCATAAACTATTGCTCGTTCCGAGTATTGTAAATCCAATTGTATAAATGAATAAACCTACATATAAGATTTTCAAATCGTTGAAGCTTTTCAGCATTTTTATAAGAAGTGCTGAACATAACACAACTAAAATTGTATTCTCCGCTGAAATCCAGCTCAGCATTCGAATACCCGTTAAATCAAACGTAACACCATTACCGAAGAAAAATTGTACTGTTTCAAATTCCTTCTGCAAACGTACCCCTAAATAATTATTAATTTGAAACTCTAACGATAATGTACATATACTCGCTGCACAAAAAATTAAAAACGCTCTATCTTTCATTACGACTTTATAACTATCTGCCATATCTTTTAATACATTTTTCTTCTCTACTGTTTTTCTCGCTACATACACCTCTTCCATATATACAGCCATCACATATAAAGTCATAATGGCAACAAGTGTTAATACGATAAACAATTGTAGTCTATATTTTTCAAATATATAAGTTACGTTTAATATTTTAACAATTGTTCAGTTCCTAACCTTTGAAGC